>DASRMY010000172.1:0-3462 GCA_035647695.1 Treponemataceae bacterium
GTATACTAAGATATTATATGGAGGTACTATGACAAAAAAGATTAATTTTTATGAAAACACAGAAACACAAAGTATACATAGGTTAGCAGCACGGTCTAACTTATTACCTTTCTCTAGTGCAGAAAAAGCTGCAGAATATTGTGTTGCAGGTCCTTTAGGTCGTCTAATAGATACTAATGCTGATTGTTTTTCAACTGAATCAGGGAGTGATTATGTCAAAACTTTAGATGGCGAATGGAATTTTTTATTGTTTGATAATCCACAGCACGTGCAAACAATCGATTTTACACAGATAGACAGTAACGAATGGAACAAAATAAAAGTACCTGGAGCATGGGCTCGGCAGGGGTACGATGAAGTGCAGTGTACAAATGGCCAAATGCCACATGATTGTATTCCTCCAAAGGTTCCTGAAAACAACCCTGTTGGCGTGTATCGACGTACTATTTCACTTTCTACTACTTGGAAACAGCGTAGAATAGTCCTGCACATAGGCTCAGCTGCAAGTTGTACTACTGTATTAGTTAATGGCACGTTTGTTGGTATGTCAAAAGACAGCGCGCTTCCATGTGAATTTGATATAACACCATATATAACAAAAGATACCAATGAAATTATTATACAGGTTGCCAAGTATAGCGATGGTTCGTATTTGGAAGATCAAAGCCAATGGTGGTTAGGAGGAATACATCGCAGTGTGTATCTTTATTCAACCGAACATACCTATATAAAAGATGTGCAAGCTCTTACGTATCTTAAAAACGTTAATTCTGATGACAATAAAAAGCCTCTAGGGATTGTACCTCTTGTTGTAAAATTTGGTTGTACTCAAGGGTATGAGGATACTCCTGTGCGAATTGGTTGGAAAATAAATACATTACAAGGATCTTCTTCTTGTCCAGTTTTGGGCACGTTAATTGACGAGGGCGAGCTTGAGGGAAGTTGTAATTATGCACAAACATCTCGACAAATACGTACTCAGATAAAGATTAAAAACCCAAATCTATGGAACCATGAGCGCCCCTCTTTATATGTGCTAACAATAAGCATGTTTTCTGATGATCACCACATAGAAAGTACCGCATGCACCTTTGGATTTAAAGATGTTTGTTTAAAAAATCGTGAGTTTTGTATTAATGGCAAAGCGGTACTTATAAAAGGGGTAAATAGACATGAACATAATGAGCATACTGGTAAAACACTTACTACAAAGCAAATGTTACGCGATATTACACTTTTAAAACAATATAATTTTAATGCTGTTAGAACTTCTCATTATCCGAACGATGAACGATGGTATGAGCTTTGTGATCGTTTTGGAATTCTTGTAATGGATGAGGCTAATATAGAAAACCGCGCTTTTTATGATCAATTTACCCGAAGCACAGTTTGGACTAATGCCTATATGCAAAGACTGCAACGAATGGTTATGCGTGATAAAAATCATGCGTGTATTTTTTGTTGGAGTCTTGGTAATGAAAGTGGTGATGGTTCAAATCATTCTGCTATGAATGCGTGGCTGCGTCGATTTGATACGACTCGGCTGGTTCAATATGAGGGTGCGGTGCGAGGAGAATGGGCACAAGGTGAATATTCCCAAGAAACCCTTGCTCGTGGAAAAGGTCTTACAGATATTATAAGTCCTATGTATCCAAACATTGAACTTATTACCGAATATGCAAAAAAACAGAATGATTATAGACCAATTATAATGTCCTCATTCTCTCATGCAATGGGAAATTCAAATGGCTCGCTTAGCGATTATTGGCATGCAATTGAAAACACTCATGGCTTACATGGTGGTTTTATTGGGAACTGGATTGAGCAGGGGTTTGTTTCAAGCGATTCTGAAAGCTGTTGTAAACAGTGGAAGTATGGAAAAAAATTTGGGAAAACACCTATCAATTTTGATTTTTGTTTAAATGGCCTGCTTTTTCCTGATCAAACACCTAAACCTGCTATGGAAGAATGCAAAAAATTATTTGCGCCAATTAAAATATCTGTCTTGCATGAAAAACAAGGAGTTTTTGAGGTTCAAAATTGTCAAGCTTTTACTTCTCTTAATGTGTTCAAACTTAAGTGGCAGTTGTTGTCGAATGGCAAAAAAATAGCAACAGGTACAAAAAACCTTCCTGCTATAGGTGCTGGAAAAAAAACAGATGTAAAAATCCCCTATTCGGAAAAGCTTGCAAAATGGTATTTTGACTGCAATGCAAGGTTGCAAAATCCAGGAGAACTTGTTGTCCATATAGATGTGGTATACAAAAAGGACATTCATTTGTGTAAAAAAGATTCTATTTGCACATGGAGTGAATTTGTAGTTGAAAAGGGCTTTCCTGATTCCTTTGCGGCAGCGTTTTCAGACCAAAATGGTCGAGTAAAATTAAAAGAAACAGACATGCCTTTCGAAACAGTAAATCTGGTAGTTGCGGGGTCAAAACCTCAACTATTCCGTGCGCCGTTAGAAAATGAATGTATTAAATTTTTTAGAGGTCAAGAAGAAAACCCCCTTGTTAATTTTTGTTGTGCTAATAAAATTGCTACTTCTTGGATTACAGCAGACGTGCAAAACATAACAGAAGAAAACATGCACTTTGGAGCTGATAAGGGGCAAATGGTTTTGCAATCTGATTTATATACAGGAGTTAATGCGAAAGAACGAAAAATGATAGGAAGATTTGTCCGTCGTGTTTCTAGTTTTGTTGCACCTGGTAAAAAAGCAGGTACCGTATGGAATATTGAATTTTGTCTAAACGAAGAGCTTTCAGAGTACCCTCGTGTTGGAATTACAGCTCAAATGAATGCAATTTACGATACTGTTTCTTGGTATGGACGCGGACCTCATGAATGTTACAGTGATCGCTGTGCAGGAGCTGCTCTTGGAAGTTATACAAAAAAGGCTGATGCATTAGAAGTTCCGTATATTGTACCTCAAGATAACGCAAATCGATGTGATGTACGTTCGCTTGTTTTGCACCCAAAAAAGGGAAGTAATTTGAGCGATGGCACGCCAGCGCACCCACTACATATAGAAGCTGATGTCCCTTTTAATTTTAGCTATAGCAAGTATACTGCTTCTGATTTATGGGAAAGCACGCATATTAATGAGCTCACAGATTTATCTACAATGACTAATGGGGTCGATGGATATTATATTTTGAATATAGATATTGCTCAGCGTGGTGTTGGCACGGGAGCTTGCGGTCCAGATACATTAGAAGCTTATAGAATTAGACCTGGTGTATATCATATTCAATTAAGAATGTGGTAATTAGATTAAAAAAGAAGCAGTGCTTTGAAAATGAGTGCACTGCTTCTTTAATCAATTTTGGAGTGTTATAGTACTTATAACGCTTGCTTTGTAGCGGTGAACCAAACATATAAAAGACAGTTGCCTGCTTGCATCCTTAAGTATAATAACTTATAATACAATAATTAAAAAATTAGCAAGTTAAAAATATG
>DASRMY010000173.1:0-11287 GCA_035647695.1 Treponemataceae bacterium
GCTAATAATTGCATCACCGTATCTATATCAGGCTCTATACCTTTTTCAAATAAAATTAAAGCTATTTCAGCCGCTTCTTTTTCGCGCCCAGGAAAATGTGCAGAAAGAGTTCGTATTCGCTGTGCACGTTTATTATTAAATTTTATTCCCATACCAACAAACAACTGTATTAGTTGCTCCGAAAACATATCGTTTGAAAGGCCAAGAGTAGCTAAATAATTTTGAATAGAAATCGTTTGTCCCATGCTCGTTGCATTTTGAGAAAATTCAGGTACAAGCAATAACGTTCCAGATTGAAACTGAACCTGAGCTCTAAAAGATTCTCCAGGTGTAAGATTAGTATGTGATGTAACAGAAAAACGATTGCCGGCAAAAGACACACTGTATTTTTGCCCGCCTAAACTAGACAAAACACGAACAAACACAGAATCACCAGGTTTTAATACTCCGCCACTTTTAACGACACTATTTGCCGTACCAGAAATAGATTGTATATTTGACGCTTGTGCAGAATACTTTGCCATACAAATAGTCTACCTATTTTTTTAGGTAAAAACAATAGTGACTATGTTTTTGCGCGATCTACTATATATCTTGTATTTATGTATGAGTTTACAATAGAGTCATTTTTTCTATCTTTACTGTACTTTTTAGCTATGATACTCTTACGGCATGCCGTTATTTTTTACCTTTGTTAAAACTGCTCGTAATAAAAGCACTTTTAAACAGACCTGTATATTACTCACTACATGTGTCTTGTTTTTTACGTCTTGCACTAGTGTAAAAACAGTCAATTACTTGATTGATAGTTTAAAGATACCTTCTATCAATCAAGTAAACATACAAAACTCCATTAATACAAATGTAAAAATTGTAGTTGTTGCTGACTTGCATAGCTGTAATTATGGATCAAATCAAAATGAATTGATCGAAAAAATAAAAAAACAAAACCCTGATATAATTTTATTCGCTGGCGATATAATTGATGAAGACAGCTATGAATTGCCCGAGGAAAATGCATATAGCGTATTAGAACAATGTGCTCACATATGCCATTGTTTTTTTGTTACTGGGAATCATGAGTATTATAATGACCTTTCTATAAATAACCTTAAGGAAAAAATTATAGGCTGTGGCGTTAACGTTCTTGATGGTAAGTGTACTGATATTTACATAAAATCTACGCACCTATGTATCTGTGGTGTTGATGACCTATGTAGTGGTAATGATATTGTAAAAATTCAATTAGAAGCATGTGCACAATATATTTATAACAAGAACATCGATAGTGTATACACAATACTCATTTCTCACAGACCGTTTATGATAAAAAAATATCTTAATTACCCTTTTGATCTAATTGTCTGTGGTCATGCACATGGTGGACAATGGGCAATTCCTGGCTTAATTAACGGCCTATATGCACCAGATGAGGGTTTGTTTCCCTTACATGCTGGAGGGCTATACTATTATGAAAACAAAAAAAGAAACGTATGTAAAAGTAAAACAAATCAACTGTTTGGGCGCTCAGTAACGCAAAAATTACAAGCCCAAATAATGGTGGTTAGCAGAGGCCTTGCACGAGAAACAACAAAATTTCCGCGTATTGGTAATTCTCCAGAACTGGTTGTTATAACCCTTTACTAGGCAATAACAACCAGTTTTCTTATGCTTCTAAAACTACCTTATTTTTTAGCTTATTACCTTTCATAAAGTCTCTCACATTACATAATGATGTATGTGCAATAGCTGAAAGTGCATTTGTAGTTAAAAAAGCTTGATGTGCTGTAATAATAACATTTGGAAAAGTCATTAGGCGAGACAAAACATCATCTCTGATAACATTTATAGACCAGTCTTCAAAAAAATACTTACTTTCTTCTTCGTACACATCAAGGGCAGCCCCTCCAATACGATCATTTTTTAGAGCATGCACAAGAGCTGTAGAATCTATAAGTGCACCACGACCTGTATTAATAATAACAGCGTCCTTTTTCATAAGAGCAAGACTTTTTGCATTAATAATATGCTTTGTTTGCTCTGTTAGCGGACAATGTAATGAAATAACATCGGCTCTTTTAAAAAACTCTTCTAAGGGTACATAGGCATAGCCCTTTTCTTTAGCCCATTCTTTATTAGGATACACATCAGACAAGACAATTTTCATGCCAAAACCGGCAAGAATGTCTGCCATAACACGACCAATACGGCCTGTTCCTATAATACCAGCTGTAAGCCTATATAAATCTCGACCAGTAAGTCCATTTAAAGTAAAATTTCCAGAGCGTGTGCGTAAATATGCTTGCGGTATCTTACGAGTAAGCGCCAATAATAATGCTGCAGCATGCTCAGCGACCGAATGAGGAGAATACGCAGGTACTCGGACTACTTCTATATTGTGTGCTTTAGCAGCTTGTACATCAACATTATTAAACCCAGCACACCGCATGGCAATAAGTTCAACCCCACAATCTGCAAGCGTTTTTATAGCAACTTTATTTAGTATATCATTTACAAAAGCACACACAACTTTATATCCTTTAGCAGTTTGTGCCGTTTTTTCATTTAAATGAAAATCAAAAAAATCGATATTATACAAAAACTTTTTGTTAGCTCTAGTAAATGCATCACGGTCATAAGGACGTGTATCATAAAACGCAATTGAAAAATTATTTTTACTCATAAAATACCCCCTAAAACAACTAATTATATACTTTTCATTACTTTTAATATACTGTGTTTTATTCTCAAAGCTATTGTTTTTACAAGAGTTTTGAAAAAACAATAGAAGACTCGTGTTTATTATGCGTTACAGTTGCTATAAAACCATTAAGCATAGGTATTGTTGGCGATATATGGCCCACATTCATATCAAAAACAATAGGTACGTTACAATCACCTAAAACACTTATAACAGCTTCCTGATAGGTCACATCCATAAAATCATCGCCTTTAAGCGGTTTTCCTATTAAAAAACCTTTTACATATGTAAAAAAACCATTGTTTTTTAGCTGCCAAAGCGCGCGTAATGTTGCTATGGCATGTAAATCGCAGGTTTCGAGATACCAGATAAAACCTGTTTTTTTATATCTTTTTTGAAAGGCTGAAATATCGCCATAGGGGGTGCCACAAAGTAATTGTAGCACATCAAGGCAGCCTCCTATAAGACAGCCTGTAAAACTCACATCTTTGTTATTAAAGGTGTGCCATTTTGTTGTACCTTTTAAAACATATGGTGCAAGGGGTTTTCCCGTATCTTTGTCTTCTTCGAGCTCATACATGGTATATGCGTTTTGTTTTGTTTTTATACCTTGTATAATTTTTAAACCATCATTAATAGAATCACACCATGGATGCATACCAAAATCTGGGGTGTGCACATAATAAATGGATGGGACATCACATTGAGTTGTTAGTGTAAACGTTAAAATAGTATTATCAGAATATCCCATAAAATACTTTGCAGGAAAGGTACAAAGATCGTCAAAATTTATATACGAGAGAATTTCTATCATTCGCTCACCACCACCAACAGATGAAACAAAGTGTACAGAATCGTCCGTGTACATATCTACAAATTCTTTTGCTCGCTCTTGTGCACTCGCACTAGCAGCTTTAAAATAGCTACGAATAGCAGCGCCCTCTTTTATAGTAAAACCTTTTTGTGTAAGTTTTTGTATTGCATTAGTAAGACGCGTAGCATAGGGGTCAACATTGCACCCAAAAGACGGTGCAACTAAACCAATGGTGTCATTTATTTTTAAAAACGTTGGATATTTCATCTTTACTCCTTTTTTATGTTGGACTGGCCACATACTATTGTGTAAGTATACTGTTTTTTATGGTAGTATTAAAGCAGAGGAGTTTCTATGAAAATAATTAATGTATGTGATTATGCAACAGAAATAATGAAAAAATTAAAAAAAGGCATTCTTATAACAACTAAAAAAGATGACAAGGTTAATACAATGACCATAAGTTGGGGACATCTTGGAATTGAATGGAATATACCTATATTTGTCTGTTATATACGTAAAAGCCGCCATACCTATTCTATGCTCGATACTGCAGAATTCACCGTAAATATCCCATTAAAAAATACCTCTGTTAAAGAAATTACAACTTTTTGTGGTAAAAACTCTGGAAAGAATGTAGATAAAATAGCCGCATTAGATTTACATCTTGTAAACGGGCAAAAAGTCTGTGTACCCGCAATAAAAGAACTACCACTCACATTAGAATGCAAGGTAATTCATACTCAGGTTCAAGACAGTTCAAAATTGCCACATACTATACAAGATCATTTTTACCCTCTAGATGCTACTGGTAAACCAGATAACCATGTACTGTTTTATGGTCAAATTGTACAAGCATATATTGTGGAGTAAAAAATGATACATAAACGTATTTTTCTACCGTGTAGACACAAAGAATCAAATGGTAAAAAAAGTGGTTTTAAACCTTATATTACAACCTATATACTTGAAAACTCACCTGAAATTGATGTTAAAAGAAAACGCCCGCTTATTCTTTTTTGCCCTGGGGGTGGCTATAGTTTTACATCTGACAGAGAAGCCGAACCTATAGCTCTTCGTTTAAACGCATTGGGTTTTCATGTTTGCATTTTACGTTATAGCACCAAACCTTTTGATTTTCCTGCTCCTCTTCTTGACCTTTGCCAAGCAATGCAACTCATTCGGAATAAAAAACAAGAATGGCATATTGATGATACAAAGATCATTGTTGGCGGTTGCTCTGCTGGTGGACATTTAGCTGCATGTCTTGGAGTTTTTTGGAATAACCCGCTCATTCAAACATATCAAAAATTGAACATACAAGATATAAAACCTAACGGCCTATTATTATGTTATCCGGTAATTACTACTGATAAAACGCTTACTCATGGCCAGACAATAGAAAATATAGTAGGAAATACAAAAGATATGGCTACTATAAAAAACTTTATGTCATTAGAAAAGCATATAAGCTCAAGTACTCCGCCTACTTTTTTATGGCATACATGGGACGACACAATTGTTCCTGTCGAAAATAGTTTATTATTTGCATCTGGGTTAAAAAAGCATGCGATACCAGCTGAATTACATATTTTTTCTTCTGGACCACATGGTTTAAGTTTAGCATCAAAAGAAACAGCTAAAACAGCAGATATGATTGTTCCCGAATGCCAATTATGGCCAGAATTATTTGCTAACTGGCTTACGAGATTATAATTTCTAAAAACACAGCCTATCACATTTTATGTATTTATATTACAATTGTCTCACTTTACGCAATATAAATAAAATGATAAAATCGAGCATTGATTATAGGAGCTATGGTATGGAAAAGAAAAATTATTTTAATTCAATCCCTTGGAGAGAAGCTAGCCTTCAACTTGGACATTGCCGTTTTATGGAGCCAAGCGAATTTGTAGATGGCACAAAGGCTTTGCAAGGCAAAAAAATTGTTATTGTTGGTTGTGGAGCTCAGGGACTTCATCAAGGACTCAACCTTCGTGATTCTGGTCTTGATATTAGCTATGCTTTACGTGATAGTGCGATTACAGAACAACGACAAAGTTATAAAAACGCAAAAGAGAATGGATTTAATGTAGGAACATATGATGAAATGATTCCCACTGCAGATCTTATTGGTAACCTTACTCCAGATAAACAACATTCAAATGTAATTGAGTCAATTATGCCACGCATGAAAAAAGGAAGTGCCTTGTGGTATAGCCATGGTTTTAATATGGTAGAAGAAGGAATGCACATACGTCCTGACATTACTGTTATTATGATGGCGCCAAAGGGTCCTGGTTCAGAAGTTCGAACCGAATATCAAAGAGGTTTTGGTGTTCCTTCTCTTATTGCCGTTCATCCAGTAAATGACCCAGAACAAAAAGGTTGGCCATATGCAAAAGCGCTTGTTGTTGCTTGTGGTGGTAGTCGCGCAGGTGTACTAGAGTCAAGTTTTGTTGCAGAAGTAAAATCAGATCTCATGGGCGAACAAACTATTCTCTGCGGTATGTTACAAACAGGCTCTCTTTTATGCTTTGATAAAATGGTAGAAAAAGGAATTGATACAGGCTACGCATCTAAAATGATTCAGTATGGTTGGGAAACAATTACCGAAGCTCTCAAGTGGGGTGGTATTACTGGCATGATGGATCGATTATCTAACCCTGCAAAAATAAAGGCCCACACACTCTCTAAAGAACTAAAAAAAATAATGACAAAACTATATCAAAAACACATGGATGACATTCTTTCAGGCCACTTTAGTAAAACCATGATGCAAGATTGGGCTAATAATGACAAAGACCTATTAAACTGGCGCGAAGAAACGGGCAAAACAGATTTTGAACAAACACCTGCAAGTGATGTCGATGTTTCTGAACAAGACTATTTTGACAATGGCATTTTAATGGTTGCTATGGTTAAAGCAGGGGTTGAATTAGCATTTGAAACAATGACAGATGCTGGCATTAAGGCAGAAAGTGCTTATTACGAAAGTTTACACGAAGTACCACTTATTGCAAACCTAATTAGTCGTAAAAAGCTATACGAAATGAACAGAATTATTTCTGACACTGCCGAATACGGCTGTTACTTGTTTGATAATGATTGTAGGCCGCTTCTTGCAGCATTTATGAAAAACATAGACTCAGACGTCATTGGCAAAGGTCTTAATCTTAAAAACAATGGGGTAAGCAACAACGAATTAGTAGCTGTAAATACTGAAATTAGAAACCATCCTGTTGAAGTTATCGGTCAAAACCTTCGTAGTTACATGACTGCAATGAAAGCAATAGTAACTAACTAAGAACGGGTAATCGAGCAAAAGCGTAAAGCAATGTTGTTTTACGCTTTTTTTTATTCCAATACGTTTGTTTTAATTTGTTTCAAATGCTGCTGTTATTTCTCCAGAGCTTGCTGCATTTATTGTTGTCGTTGCTTCAGCTACTGTAAAAGAATTTTCCGCTATCCCATTAAAGGTATAGCCCGTTTTTGCGGCTAATACTATTGTTGCTGTATACGTTTGACTTGCTTCAAAGACAGAAACCACTGGTGACCAACTCATAACACCAATGTACTCTGTTGTTTCTATGGTTGGGGTTGCTGGAGCTACTCCTGCTATTGGAGTTATTATTCCAGGTATGGCTAATTGGGTAATTGTAGTTATAATCCCCGCTTTTTTTGGAAATATCGCCGTTACCGTACCAGTATTAGCTACATTTGTTGCTGTAGCTCCTTCTACCACAAAGGCGTTTTCCTCCATACCTATAAAAGTATAACCTGCCCTTGCTGCTAGTTCTATTGTCGCCGTATAGACTGTGTCTGGCGCAAATACAGTTGCCTCTGGTGACCAAGAAATAGTAACAATATATTGTTCTGTTTCTATAAGTGTGATTGTTGGTGCTTCTCCCTTTACAGGTGCTGCAACAGTAGGTATTTCCAATTGACTAATTGCCTTGTGAAGATTTAATGAATTATCACAACCTATAAAGCTTAAAACGACTACTATAATACCGAAACCTAAAAATTGTTGTTTCATTTATTTACTCCTACAGCCTTGTTATTTACTAACAATCTACCTCGTCTAAAATATTAGTTTATTCTACCAAATGCTACACATATTTGCACGTTTCTTTCAACAAAAAAAGGATATAAAACATTTTATAACCATCTGCGGCAGAGCAAACTCTTATTTACTGGTTTTTATACCAGTCAGTATCCCAGTTTTCTATCTCACCTTGTACATCTTTAAAAATGGGATGAACAGGGGGTAATCCATTCATATCATCAAAATACAGCAGAATATTAAACATAACCTCATCACGATGCTCCAATTCATTTAAAAGCTTTCTATATTCAAACCAAAGTTGCCCAACTGTAACGGCTATTTTCATAGATTTTGGAGGTTTGATTTCATCCCCTTTTTTTTGTTTTCCCAATTTTTTATTTACAGGAATATCTATGCATGTTCTATTATAACAAAAAGTTAATTCCCGTCGCTTAGCTTCATTCCAAATTCCTTCTAAATACCAAGAAAAAACTTCTTGTGCATACGTATAACGAGTAAAACGTAATAATGCTGGTATATCGGTTCTAAAAGGAACCTCTTTGAGTAATCTTTGAGCCTTTAAAGAATCCATCCATAATGTTGCCAAACCATACGTATCAAGCAAAGAAGGATGCAACGACCATAACCTCATATACTAATTATATCCTATTATTCAGGATTTTACAGCACAAAACCGCCGGCGCTTTATACTTTTTTAGCAAAACGTTTTAATGCCTTAATTTGTTCTTCTACCTTTTTGGAATATGGACCACCAATAGTTTTACGCGCATTTACACAAGCTCGTGGTGATAGATAATCATAAATGTCAGTATTAATAAGCGATGATATTTTTTTATAGTTTTGTATAGGCAAATCCTCGAGATTTATGTCTTTTTCCACACACTCCCGTACTGCAGTTGCAGCAACACCATGCGCTGTTCTAAAAGGCATACCCTTTCTAACAAGATAATCTGCAAGATCAGTAGCATTTGCATGACCACCTGTACAACTTTCTTCCATACGTTCTACGTTCCAGTGAGCAGAGGCTATCATTCGAGTAAAAACACCAAGACAGCTAAAAACCGTATCGTAGGCATCAAAAACTGGTTCTTTGTCTTCTTGCATATCTCGATTATATGCTAAGGGCAAGCCTTTCATTGTTGTTAACAGTGCAAACAAACCACCATACACCTTACCAGTTCTCCCACGAATTAATTCTGCAAAATCTGGATTCTTTTTTTGTGGCATTATAGAAGAGCCTGTAGACCAACGTTCTGATAATTGTATAAAATTAAATTCTTCGGTAGCCCATATAATAACTTCTTCACAAAAACGTGATAAATGCATTTGAATAAGTGCAAAAGCACTAGAAAATTCTAATAAAAAATCACGATCCGAAACAGAATCTAAAGAATTTTGAGTTGGGGCTGAAAAGCCTAGTTCGAAAGCTGTCATTTCTCTATCTAGTGGCAAGCCACTACCTGCAAGCGCACCGGCACCAAGCGGGCAAAAGTCCATGCGTTTTAGAGCATCATCTAAACGACCGCAATCGCGCACGAGCATCCATGCCCACGCACATAAATGATGCGCAAGAGTAACTGGTTGCGCCCGTTGCATATGCGTATAACCAGATAACAAACTTTCAGTATGTTTTGAGGCAATAGTTGCTAAGGTGTCTATAAGAGTACGTAAGCGCATTTTTAATTCTGGTATTGCTTTTTTAAAATATAAGCGCTCATCAAGTGCGACTTGATCATTTCGGCTTCGTCCTGTATGAACTTTTTTACCAATATCGCCGAGCCTATCAGTTAGCACACCCTCTATAAAAGAATGAATATCTTCTGCTGTATAATCTATTTTTAACTTAGAACTTTCTAAGTCTGCTTTTATAGAATCAAGACATTTTATAATTTGTTGAGCTTCATGTTCGGGTATTATTTTTTGTTTACCGAGCATGCGTACATGAGCTTGGCTTCCGCGAATATCATCAAAAACCATACGTTCGTCTACATATATTGATGTTTCAAATTCAACCGCTTGTGCATCTGGGCCTTCCTTAAAACGCCCGTGCCATAAGGCCGAATGGGTACCTCTATTTAAAACTGTTTTTTTATTATCCATAAAGTATAGTATAAAGAACTAGCTTTAAAAAGTCTATAAAAGCTTGCAAGATTGCACATTTCAAAGTAATCTATTAAGTGTGCTAGTTACAATCTACAAAGTATGCTAGTTGTAATATAAAAAATATGTTCACATACTCTAAAAAGGGACAATATGAAAAATAACAAAGCTCTTATTACCACATTATTTTTATTTTTTTTAACACTTATATCTTGTTCAAAAAAAACACCGTCGGACACAGTTTTAAAAAGAAAAAGTGGACAAACGCACGGGAACATTCCCTCGTATCTTGAAAACTATCCAAAAAATATAGAAGAATTTTTTACCCTAGATTATACCCCGCAAAAGCCAGAAGAAGAAAAACCTGCTTTTACTCTTTCTCTTGATGGACCAATAGTAAGTAGTGATGTAAAAGATGCTTCTATTATTCCTGGAATTAGAAAACTAAGCGATTATTCGACTGAGTATATAGATTCGTTAGATTCTAAAAAAACAAAAAGACCTGAATTAGATGCAAATAGCATAGTATTTGAAAAGGAAAAAGGCAACCTAGAAATTGCTTCTTGGGGGCCACAGCAAGTACTCCCTGCAGCAATACGACAACCTTCTTTTTACGTTATTTTTAATCATCCGGTAAAAGCAATAAGCGCGCTCAGTGAGCCTTTAAGCTCATCTGATGTCATTAGCATTTCACCTCCCATACAAGGAGTGTACCGCTGGTATGGATCACGCCATATTGCCTTTGAAGCGACAGAAAACATTGACCCATTAAGAAAATATACAATTACGGTAAACAAAAACACAACATCTCTTGGCGGTAATGCATTAAAAAAAGAGCATGTTTTTACTATTTATTCAGAGCCATTAAAAATTACATCAATTAGTCCTGGCTATACATGGGCTAAAAAACATCGTGTTAGAATTAATAATAACGATGTTATTCCAGAAGCAACAAATGAAGTGTTAATCAATTTTAATTATCCGGTAGATGAGAACATATTTAAACCACTTATACGCATTAATGTTGGTAAAGAACAAAAAAACTTTTCTGTAAAAAAACATGACGAAAAAAGTCTCTTACTAAACATACATGGCGCTATACCTTTAAATTCGAAGGTAGAAATAGAAGTCAAACAACCTATTGACGATAATAATAAGGCAACGCAACGAGCAAGTTATCTAACATTACGTAATTTTACATTTAAACGTTCTAATGTTCGTCGTTCTTCTGGACAATATTTAAATCCTGTCTATTTGTATTTTTCACACGATGTAGATATTGAATCTGTCATAACAAATATCAGCACAGAACCATATATGCCAATTACCAAGGACAATGTTGAAGTTTGGGGGACAACAGTTTTACTGCATGGTCTTCCCGTTAAATTTGATTCTTTTTATGACATAAAAATAAATGGGGCTCTTATAGATGTCTATGAACGTCAGCTGTCGACAAGAAAAGTTGCACAGCAAATACGAGTTAAAGTACCTGAAGCTGCAAGCTTTGCAAAATATCTTGATTCTGGTTCCAAAATGCTTGAAGCAGAATTTGTTCCAAAACTACTTATTGAATATCAAAACCTTTATGATGGTTCAAAAT
>DASRMY010000174.1:0-2339 GCA_035647695.1 Treponemataceae bacterium
ACACATATAAGTCTAAAGTTAATTTTTTTGCTATGTCATGGCGGCAAGATGCCGAAGATAAAAATGCAAGAGCTGCTTTTTCTATGCAAGACTACGGTTGGGGAAATCGAATACGTTATAATGCCGAACTAGATGAGTCATCTAATCCCAACGAAGCATATCTTCGTACATGGGGCTGGAGTAGATATTTAACAGTATGGTACCTTTACTTTAGAAAAGTAAATTTTCCTATCGATCCAGAAATACATGGACGATGGGAATGGGCTGGAATCTATTTTGGTGATAAACTTTAGGATACAATACTATGCAATGCTTCTGTCTAAAATTCCGTAGCATTTTTTTATATCAGCTGTTTCTTTTTATGGTTTTTTCACATCTGTCAGCAACGCATGCTACTACTACACAATCAAAACCCTTTATTCCATTACAAATTGAATACACACACCATTCATTAATCGAAAAAAGCAAAGAACAATATCTTTCTAATTTTGGAAAAAACTGGCTTGAAAAAACCATGACTAAAGGTGCACCGTATCGTACGTTTATTCAAAACAAAGCTGCCGAATACGACCTCCCTCAATGCATCGAATTTATAGTCGTAATCGAATCAGAATACAATACAAACGCAATTTCACGCTCTGGAGCTGTTGGTATGTGGCAATTTATGTCAAACTCAGTAGGAACATGGCTAAAAATTAACGAGTGGGTAGACGAACGCAGGGACCCATGGCTTGCAACAGATGCCGCTATGAAAAAGCTACAAATAAATTATGATTCTTTAGGAGACTGGGCCTTGGCTATTGGGGCTTATAACATGGGTCTTGGAGGCATGAATAGAGCGATAAAAAAAGCTGGGTCCCGTGATTTTTGGTATCTTGCCACACATGGGTATCTTAGCAATCAAACAGCGACCTATGTTCCTCGTTTTTTTGCTATTGCAGAAATTATTACAAACTATACTAACTATGGGCTCAGTTTTGAACAGCCTTGGAAAGAAGATTATTTTCCTTCTACTAGAATTACATTAGATAAACAAATCGATGTAAAACAACTGGCTGAAGACACTGGTATTTCGTTTGCTATTTATCAATATCTTAATCCTGCTTTAAACTACCAATGCACACCTCCAAACAGCACATATGCTTTACGGATTCCGCACGGTTGCACAGCGCTTGTGAATTTTGCAATTACAAATCAAAATCTTTTTAAAACAACTATCACCCATACGGTTTCTAAAGGTGATACATTATGGGGAATTGCCCAACACTATAAAACAACAGTCTATGAAATATGCACGCTTAATAAACGTGAGGAAAAAGCAATTTTAAGTATAGGGTCAGTACTTATTGTGCCGATATGTAAGTAATATGGTAAAAAGATTTTTTTTGTTTTTGTGTTTAATTGTTTTTCCTTTTTTGTCTCTAAGTGCGCAAGTTCTTACAGCAACGAGTTCTATTAACTGGAATACAAGAGAATTTGTTTCAGATATAAACCTTGACTTACAAGCTGCTGGTTTTAAAATGCCATCTGGTAGAAACGCTGCAGAAAATAAAATTAAACAACAACTACCAGCACTCATAAAATCACCACTTTTAGGTATTCCTGTAGATAATGCTACACTTTTAGGAGACACAATTCTTTTAAATTATATGAGCTTAGAAGACCTAACACAGATAGTAGATGATTCTAGCGATCGTCCTGGAATATACTCAGGTAAAACAGATAGTATTTCACTTGCAAACACAATAGAACTTACTACCATTGCTGCCCTAATGATAAAACATCAGACTCCATACCAACTTTCTATTCCTATAGAAAAAGTTTCTAGTCGTGAATTTACTGGGATTATTATAGATATGCGTGAAAAACTACCCGTTCATGGTGAGTTTGTAAGTGATTATGCTGTGCCTTGTTTTTTCCCTAAAATTTACGACGAGCAAATGAATCTCATATATGAAAGAAATATGACTGATCCAGTTATTGCAAAAAAATCTGGGATAGTCCAATATACAGACTCATTAAACGAAAAAAACTACGAAAACCGTATTGGACAGCGGCCTCTAAGAATTACAGCACGAAAAGTTTTTGGTGTTAATCGCACAGATCCAATTATAACCAGAAACGATGCGTTAAAAATCCTTTCTAAACACGAAAACCTACAATTACTCAAAGACGGTCGTATTGTTTTTTTGTTGCATAAAGACTCACTTGTATACAAAGCTACTGCACCATTAAAAGATATTCCATATTACTTTGCATACGAACGAATACAAGAAGATTTCACAAAACAAAAGCTACATGATGTTAGTGTTAGCGATTCGCCAAAAGGTATTTTAATT
>DASRMY010000175.1:0-2928 GCA_035647695.1 Treponemataceae bacterium
TTTCTAAATAGTGCAATTACAATATATTTTAGAGATGAACGCCTTGAAGAGCCGAAAGAAAAAGTATTAAACTTTGATGGCGGAATAAAACAATTTGTTACTTTTTTAAATGTAAACAAAAAGATTATTCCTTCTACTCCCGTTTACATTAATAGTGAAAGAAATTGTGTTACTGTAGAAGCTGCTTTGCAATATAACGATGGATATACTGAAAACATACTTTCCTTTGTTAATGATATAAATACGCGCGAAGGTGGCACCCATTTAGAAGGCTTTAAGGCTGCTGTAACACGTGTTTTAAATAGATTTTTAGACCATAATCCACGTCTTCAAAAGAAAATGGTTAAGGATGAAAAACTTACAGGAGACGATGTTCGTGCAGGGTTAACAGCAGTTCTTTCAATAAAAGTTCCTGAGCCTCAATTTGAAGGTCAGACAAAAGAAAAGCTTGGTAATAGTGAAGTAAGAGGTATTGTTGATTCGCTCGTTAATGAAAACCTTACATTGGTTTTTGAGCAAAACCCAAAAATTATAGAACATATACTTGACAAATGTATAGCAGAAGCTAAAGCACGAATTGCTGCACGTAAAGCAAAAGATGCAACGCGAAGAAAAAGCGGGTTAGATAGTTTTGGTCTTCCTGGTAAATTAGCAGACTGTTCTTCTAAGGACCCTAAAAAATGTGAAGTTTATATTGTAGAAGGGGATTCTGCAGGAGGATCAGCCAAAAAGGGTAGAGATAGCAAAACACAAGCAATCTTACCGCTTTGGGGAAAAATGCTAAATGTTGAAAAAACTCGAGTAGATAAAGTTATTAATAATGAAAAACTACAACCAATTATTGCCGCATTAGGGGCTGGTATTGGTAATGATTTTAATGTAGAAAAACTTAGATATCATAAAGTTATAATTATGGCTGATGCCGATGTTGATGGTTCTCATATTAGAACGCTTTTACTCACTTTTTTTTATAGGTATATGAATCCTTTAGTAGAAAAAGGCTATGTTTATTTAGCTATGCCGCCGTTATATAAAGTTTCTTTTAAAAAGAAAGAATGGTATGTATATACCGACGAAGAAAGAAATCAAGTTTTAAATGAGCTTGGAGAAGATAAGCTAAGAGCATCTGTTCAACGGTATAAAGGTCTTGGTGAAATGGATGGAAACCAATTATGGGATACAACTATGGATCCAGAGAGACGAAGAATGATGAGAGTTTCTATTACTGATGCTGTTGAAGCAGATCATATGTTTTCTACGCTTATGGGTGAAGAAGTTGAACCACGTAGAAAGTTTATAGAAGAAAATGCAATTTATGCAAGACTGGATGTTTAAATTATATTCCTTGAAACAGGAGATTTATAAATGAAAGAAGTAAAAACCACTGAAGGCGGTATCCTATTATCTATGCCTATTCAGCAAGAAATGAAAAAGGCATACATAGACTATTCTATGTCAGTTATAGTAAGTCGAGCGCTGCCTGATGTCAGAGATGGCTTAAAACCTGTTCATAGGCGAATTTTATATTCCATGGAAGAAAAAGGAATAAGAAATTCTGGTCCAACACGAAAATGTGCGAAAATTGTTGGTGATGTACTTGGTAGTTATCATCCTCATGGTGATGGATCTGTTTACGACGCTTTGGTACGACTCGGTCAAGATTTTTCTCAAAGATATACGGTTATAACTCCCCAAGGTAACTTTGGTACAATAGCAGGAGACCCTCCAGCTGCTTACCGTTATACCGAAGCTAAAATGGCAAAGCTTGCTGAAGTTATGGTAGAAGATATTAAAAAAGACACCGTAGACTTTTCTCCAAATTTTGATGAAAGTGCTTCTGAGCCCTCTGTTCTTCCAGGTAAATTTCCTTTTTTATTGTGTAATGGAGGATCGGGGATAGCTGTTGGAATGGCGACAAACATACCACCTCATAATCTTACTGAAGCAGGAACAGCTATAGCTGCTTATGTGGACAATCCAGATATTACAATAGATGAGTTAGCAGAAATAATAACAGGTCCTGATTTTCCAACAGGTGGTATTATTTATGGTCGCAGTGGTATCAAAAGAGCGTACCATACAGGCCGCGGAAGAATTATTATTCGTGGTAGGTTTACTATCGAAACTGATAAAAAAGGTAGAGAATCTATTATATTTAATGAAGTTCCGTATCAGGTAAATACAACAACCCTTTGTGAAAAAATAGGCACTTTAGCGCGTGATAAACAAATTGAAGGGATTGCTTCAATAAATGATGAAAGCTCTGATCGAGCTGGTTTACGAATTGTAATCGGTTTAAAAAGGGGAGCTATTACCAAGGTTATTTTAAATCAATTATTTTTAAAAACACAATTACAATCTTCTTTTGGAGTGAACAACCTTGCCCTTGTTAATGGTCGTCCAGAAGTTTTAAATTTAAAACAAATAATAAAGCATTTTGTTGACCATAGAGAAATTGTTATAACAAGACGTATTAGGTTTGAATTAAAAAAAGCAGAGCAAAGAGCACATATTTTGCGGGCCTTAATTATAGCAATTAATAATATTGATGAAGTTATTCAAATTATTAGATCTTCGAGAGATACACAAACAGCCAAAAATGCCTTAATGAGCCGCTTTGACTTTGATGATATACAAGCTCAATCAATTGTTGATATGCAATTAAAGCGTTTAACATCACTTGAAATTGAATCATTAAAAAAAGAACTTTTAGAATTAGAAGCCTTTATAGAAAAGTGCAAAGATTTACTTGCCCATCCTGAGAAAATTTTACAAATCGTAAAAACAGAGACATTAGAATTAGTTGAAAAACATGGGGATTCTAGACGCACTGACATTGTTCCAGACGAAATAGAAAGAATGAATATTGAAGACCTTATTAAAGAAGAAGATATGGTTATTTTAATATCCCGACTTGGATATATTAAA
>DASRMY010000176.1:0-3258 GCA_035647695.1 Treponemataceae bacterium
GTTAATATAGTATAGGTAGTGTTATTACTAGTAATAACAACATTTTTAAAAAAAACTCCTGTTTGCTCAAAAAGCAAATTTTTAACCTGCTGGTGATTTAAAGTTGTATGAAAAGATTGTTCTTGGGTAAAAAACTCTGCAAAAAATGAGCCTTCATCTAAGCAAGTCTTTGTTGTAGAGCTTGCTAAGTAAGGGCGAATTGTAATTTTTTTATATGTAGCTTTTTTGCTAGGCTTAGAAAGAACACAAAAACTAACAGATGAGATACTGTTTAATAACAAATCAAATTCGTGCATATATATACTCTTTTAAAATAAAATGATATAGTTACAGTATGGCAAAGGTATATGTTTTTGTAAACCAGAAAGGCGGAGTTGGTAAAACAACATCGGCCGTTAACATAGGTGCATATCTTGCAATTGCAGGTAAAAAAGTCCTTCTCGTTGATTTTGACTCTCAAGGAAATTTGAGTAGTGGTGTGGGTGCTTCTAAAGAACGGCCTACCATTTACGAACTAATGGCTGAAATGGTAACTGCAGACAAGGTAACCAAACAAACAACAGTTAAAAACCTTGATGTAATTCCAGCTTCTATAGATCTTTCTGGTGCTGCGGTTGAATTAGTAGACCAAAAAGAGCGTGAGTTTTATCTCAAAAATGCTCTTGCTCCCTTAAAAGAACACTATGACTATATTCTTATAGATTGTCCACCTTCGTTAGGGATTCTTACGCTTAACGGCTTAGCTGCAGCAGATGAAGTTCTTATTCCAATGCAATGTGAATATTTTGCCTTAGAAGGTATTTCACTTTTATTACAAACAATAAAAAAAGTACAAAAATCAATTAATCCTGATCTTATAATTGGCGGTATTTTTTTTACCATGTACGACTCTAGGACACGTCTTGCACAGGATGTGGTTAAACAAGTAAAGTCATATTTTAAAGATGTGGTGTTTTCTACTATAATTCCGCGAAATGTACGATTGTCAGAAGCCCCCTCTCATGGTGTTCCTATTTGTGAATATGATCCTACATGTGCCGGTGCAAAAAGCTATAAAAAGTTAGTTTCGGAGGTGCTTGAGCGTGGCTAAAAAAGGGCTTGGAAAAGGATTGGGTGCCTTGCTTTCTGAAGCAGAAAACGAAGTAGGCGATTCAATAGATATAGATGTTGCATCAGGTAGTTTAAAAAACACGACGAATATAAAAAACAAATCATTACAAGGTGATTCTTTTGTTAACCTTGATTTGCTTGAGCCAAACCCTCAACAGCCACGTACAGATTTCGATGAAGCATCTCTTAATGAGCTTGCTGAAAGTATTAGAGAGCATGGAGTTATACAACCTATTCTTGTCGAAGACAATGGCAAGGGTGGTTACTATATAATTGCTGGTGAAAGGCGTACAAGAGCTGCTCGCCTTGCTGGGCTAGATGAAATTCCTGTTCGTATAAAAAAATTTAGTGAGCAAAACAAACTTGCAATAGCATTAATAGAAAACATCCAACGAGAGGACTTAAATGCGGTTGAAGAAGCTTTAGCATATAAAAAACTTATGGAATTAGGAAATCTGAGCCAAGAAGCGGTTGCTAAACAAGTTGGAAAAAACCGATCTACTGTTACTAATTGTTTGCGTTTATTAAAGCTCCCCTTAAACATGCAAACTGCATTAGCAAATGGCAAAATATCAGCTGGGCATGCGCGTGCTCTTTTATCAGTAATTAATCCTTCTAAGCAGGATCTTTTATTTGATAAAATTATTGCTGATTCTTTGTCTGTTCGAGGTGCTGAGACAGAAGCAACACACCTTAATAATATATCTTCTAAACAACCAAAACAGAGTAAAAAACCAGTTGATGTTCGCGATCCTGACCTTGTTAATATTGAACAGCAGTTTATAGAAAAACTAGGTACAAAAGTTTCAATACAGGGTGGCTTTGAAAAAGGGTCTCTTAAAATAGATTATTATTCTAAGGATGATTTAGAACGTCTTTACAATCTTATTATATCCGAATAACTAATAAAAACAGTGTCCAAAAAAGCAAATTGAGCCGATGTATTCATTAAGAACTATTTACGTAGTTCGTTGCGCAGTATGTTTGCAGCTGTTTTTTGTTCTTTTAGGGTGACAAAAGCTGCTTTATCTAAACCAGGATACGGTTGTGAAGATGCGGCCACCCAATACCGTAGGTCATCTGCTTCAATGTCAGGCGTGTTGGCGTTTGCATCAGCAGGTGCAAGGCCTGTAGTTGTGCTTAATCGTGCTTGAACAGGAGGTGTTATAAGGTAACTAAGCAAAGATTCAGCAATTAGTTTGTTTTTAGAGCTGGTTTTTGTAGGTATAAAGGCTGAAATAAGAGGGGCTGTAAGTGTTCTGCTCTGGTTGGTTTTAATACTAGCTACAAAAAAAGAACGATATTTTTTTGTTATATTGTATGAAAGTTTTCGGTGCTCTGAAAGTGGTATAAACACAAAGGGTGCATCTTCATTACTCATATAATATACAATG
Organism: Treponemataceae bacterium; assembly: GCA_035647695.1. Classification (GTDB taxonomy): domain Bacteria; phylum Spirochaetota; class Spirochaetia; order Treponematales; family Treponemataceae; genus CETP13. The sequence goes on from DASRMY010000176.1 coordinate 2,505, forward strand.
TCTTGTTCAGTTAAATTGTACCACGTTGAATGAATGATATTGTCTTTTTGCATTTCTTTTAGCAGGTTTATTGCTTCAGATACTGAGTGTGAAGCGCTGTCTTTGGGTGGTGTTCCGGTAAGCACTTCTTGTAGTGCACCAACAAATTGGAGTAACTGACTGTCAGATTTTGCTGCAATATAGATTGAAGGCTTATTTGTTTTTTTGCTAACATCTGTAGCTATGTCTAAAAAATCGTAAAAAGAAAGATTTGTATATGACTCCATTTTGACAGATGTTTGTGTATGGGACAAAAGTTCAAAATGGTCTATAAGCAGCGGCAAGAAATAGGGTTTTGAGTCTTTTAAAGAAGCTTTGCAAAGAGAAGATGGTATGTTTTTGTATAGTTCTGGTGAAAGCTCTTGTTTTTGAGCTGTGTCAAGGTTTTTGCCGTTATAAGTTATTATTAACGAGGTGTTTTTTAATCTAATTTCACCTAAGGCTTGTTCTGCAGAAAAAAAATGATAGGCTGGTTTTCTTTTACTGGAGTTTTTAATAAACCATGAATCTATGTGTGTTTGTAGTGGTTGCTCAATAGATTCGGGTATAGCGTAAAAAGCTATATGTACTTTTTTAGAGTTTTCAATTCCAATTAGTATAAAAAAAACTAAAATAAGTAAGGTGGCAATAGCAAAAGTACTAATAAGTATTTTTTTTAGAATAGTTTCGTGCCCTTGGGTTGTTTTTTTTGTTAGATTATTCATGACCATAGTAT
>DASRMY010000177.1:0-3207 GCA_035647695.1 Treponemataceae bacterium
GACATCTGGTATAAAAAGGTATATATTTAGTATACGGTTGCTAGAGAAGTTAGCACCGACTAGTATGTGTAACTAGGGGATGCACCGGTTTCGACGGGTGTGATTCGTGGTTTTAGACTGCAAGTGAGTACGTCCATGCTCTAAAGAGACACCATATAATTGCCACTTTCAAAAAGGAAGATGACAATGTTTTTGCAGTATCAACAGATAACGAATTAGATTTCGCTCTGGCTGCATAACACGGGATTCAGATTGTGCCGCTCTGAACGGCCTGATATCTTGTAACTGAACAGGGCTTGCTTTATACGGTTTTTGGTACGTATAAAGGACAATTTATCAAAATACGGAGTCGATGCTTGCGATGCTGCTACCGTTCTCCCGACAAATACCTCGTATCGCTAAACTTGTAGACGTCTCTGGTCCGCACATTCGGACGGGAGTTCGATTCTCCCCATCTCCAAAAAGCAATTAACCGAGTGGTTGGTTGCTTTTTTTTTAACAAAGAGTTTCGATTTCTTTAAGCCATAAGGACACACTTGCATCACTTGGCATCCGCCAGTTTGCACGAGGCGATAGGTTTACTGTCCCTATGCTCACACTATCAGGCATGCAACTTCTTTTAAATTGTTGTTGAAAAAACCGTGTGTAAAAAACTTTAAGCCATTTTACTATGCTTTCTGGGCTGTATGGTGGTATTTGTGATTTGTTTGTTGAAAAAGCTTTTAACGCTAAGGTGTATATTTTTTGCGGTGTATACCCCCAACGCAAAACATAGTATAAAAAAAAGTCGTGTAATTCATATGGGCCGACAAGGCGTTCAGTTTTTTGTGCTATTGTGCCATCTTTTTTTGGTGGTAAAAGTTCTGGGCTAACTGGAGTATCTAAAATATCATTCAAGACAGTCCAAAGATTAAAATAAGTATCTTTATCGTCAAGCGATTCTTTTTTTGCATTGTTTGCAAACCACGCAACCAAATGAGGTACAAGTGTTTTAGGGATAGATGCATTTATTGCATACATACTCATATGATCTGCATTGTATGTTGTCCAGCCCAGTGCGAGTTCGGACAAATCACCAGTTCCTATAACAATGCCGTTAACTTGGTTTGCTACGTCCATAAGAACTTGTGTACGTTCTCTTGCTTGTGCGTTTTCATATGTACTAGAATGATTGTTTTCGTTATGGCAAATGTTTATAAAGTGTTGGCGTACTGCTTTTTCTATACTAATTGTACGTAATGTAACACCCAGGCTAGTAGCCAATGCACAGGCATTGGTGTATGTTCTATCTGTTGTTCCAAAACAGGGCATTGTGATGGCTATTATTTCAGAAACATCTAGGCCTAAGCGATTAAAAGTTTCGGCTATTACAAGTAACGCAAGTGTTGAGTCAAGACCACCAGAAAGACCTATGACAGCTTTTTTACAGCCTATATATGTCAAGCGCTTGGCAAGACCTTCAGCCTGCATTGCTATAATTTCAGCGCAACGTTGTTCTCTTTTTTCTTTATTAGATGGCACAAAGGGGTGTGTGGGTATATTTCGTATTATTGTATGGTTTTTATTAGTTTTTTTTGTATTTGCACACATTATTTTTTCATAGGAATTCGTTTTTTTAGGAGCTGCCCACAGAGTAGACTGTTTGCGATTAGCTTTTATTTTATCAATATCAATATCATGAAGTATGTATCCATCTGTGTACGGAGAGCTTTCTGTTAAAATTTTACTTGTTTCTGCAATAATATTGTGCCCGCTAAAAATAAGGTCTTGAGTGCTTTCACCCTTACCGGCGTTTGCATAGAGGTAAGCGCATGTACATCTTGCACTTTGCGATTGTACAAGCATCCGTCTAAAATCAGCTTTTGCTACCATTTCATTGCTAGCTGCAAGATTACAAATAATTTGAGCCCCAGCTTGAGCGTGTCGTGTTGATGGCGGATAAGGTGCTTTCAAATCTTCTCCTATTTCAGCCGCAATGTGCACACCATTAAAATCTATAATTATATTAGTTCCAAAAACACAAGAAGTCTTCGAATCAATAGAATAGCTAGAGAGCGTTGGCATACCAGGGGTAAAGTGTCGAAGTTCGTATAATTCTCTATAATTAGGAATATGAGTTTTAGGAATAGCTGCAATAATTGATCCTTCAAAGATAAAAACAGCACAATTATACAATTTGTCTTCTTTTTCAAGCGGGCATCCGACAGCAATAAGCATATCAAGCTTTGCAGTTGCTTTTGATAGCTTTTTTAACTGAACTAATGCATTAGAAATAAGTGTTTGTTGTAAAAACAAATCCCCACAGGTATACGCACTAATAGCTAGCTCGGGTAAAACAAGCAATTCAACACCATCAGAGCTAGCTTTTTTACATAATTGTATTATTTTTTTTGTATTGTTTTCGCAGTCAGCAACTGCAACTTGTGGGCTTGCACAAGCAACTCTAAAAAATCCATTAATCATGTCAAAATTATAACATATATTATAAAAGCCATATACCAAAACATGGCGGTTTCTTACAAATGCTTTTTATCAAAATACTAATATCCTCTTCTTGAAACAAGCAGGTATTCGAGTTACAATGTCAAATCTCATTTACAAAAGGATTACAAAGATGAATAAAGCGCTCACAACATTAAAAGAAAGAGGCTTTTTCCAACAGTGTACAGATATAGATGGCTTATCGGATCTGATGGATAAAGGCCCTGTAACATTTTATATTGGTACAGATCCTACTGGTCCAAGTTTGCATATTGGTCATATGGTTCCTATTTTTGCATTGAGGCATTTGCGTGAAGCTGGACATACTGGTGTTGCACTTATTGGTGGTGGTACGGCGCGTATTGGTGATCCGAGTGGAAAAACTGAAATGCGAAAAATGATCACCTACGAAGAAATTGATGAAAACGTAAAAAAAATAGAAAAACAACTGGATAAGTTTGTCCAATTTGATGGCACAACAGCTTTTGTTGATAATAATAAAAACTGGCTTGCAGATCTAAATTATATAGATTTTTTGCGTGATATTGGCTCATGCTTTTCTGTTAATAAAATGCTTTCATACGAAGCTTATAAGCAGCGAATGGAAAAGGGTCTTTCTTTTATTGAATTTAATTATCAATTATTACAGTCCTATGACTTTTTAAAACTATATGAACGTCATAATTGTTGCTTGCAAATTGGTGGCGATGATCAATGGGGTAATAT
>DASRMY010000178.1:0-3273 GCA_035647695.1 Treponemataceae bacterium
CTATATATTTAATACCTTTCTGGAGAAAACATGACTTATAAACCTTTTCCCTTGCAAAAAGAACAACTTATTCAAATTGCTAATACATATGAAACTCCTTTTTATGTATACGATGAAAAAGGAATACGTAAAAACGCACAAAAGTTAAAAAAAGCTTTTGGTATTTTACCTGGATTTAAAGAATATTTTGCAGTAAAAGGCTGCCCAAATCCGTATATTCTAAAAATTTTACGCGATGAAGATTTTGGCGGAGATTGTTCAAGTTTGCCAGAAGTTATACTTTGTGAAAAAGCAGGAATCCGGGATGAAAACATAATGTTTACAAGCAATGTAACACCTGCCGAAGAATACATTTATGCAAATGCACGAGGTGCGATTTTAAATTTAGATGATATAACGCATATAGATTTTGTAAATAATGCTCTGAAAGGTTTTCCTGAACTAATTTGTTTTAGATATAATCCGGGTCCGCTAAAAGAGGGAAATGCAATTATTGGAAAACCCGAAGAAGCAAAATATGGTCTAACAAGGGATCAACTGTTTGAAGCATATGCAAAAGCAAAAAAACTTGGATCAACCCGATTTGGCCTGCATACAATGGTTGCTTCAAACGAACTTGGCAATGACTATTTTATAGAAACTGCACGTATTTTATATGAGTTAGTTGTTGAAATAAAAGAAAAACTAGATATTAGTCTAGAATTTATTAATATGGGTGGAGGTATTGGTATTCCATACAAACCTGGTGAAAAACCAGTTGACTATGATTATATTGCCCAAGGTATAAAAAAAGTCTATGACGAAATAATTGTTCCTGTTTTTGACAAAGACATACGGTTTTTTATGGAATGTTCTCGAGTTATTACAGGGCCTTATGGTTGGCTTGTAACAAAGGCTATTCATAAAAAAAATATTTACAGAAATTATATTGGAGTTGATGCAACAATGGCAGATCTTATGCGGCCAGGAATGTATGGTGCATATCATCACGTTAGTGTTTGTGGTAAAGATAATGTAACAGATGAAAAGGGTATGCTTATCGAAGGCTCCGATGCTCATGTTTATGATGTTGTTGGTTCGCTTTGTGAAAATTCTGATAAATTTGCAATTCAAAGATCCTTACCTAAAATTGATATAGGTGACTTTGTGCTTATTCATGATGCTGGAGCTCACGGGCGTGCCATGGGATTTAACTATAATGCAAAATTACGATGTGGGGAGTTGCTTTTACGGACAAATGGTAAAATTATTCAAATACGTCGAAAAGAAAACTATGATGATTATTTTGCAACTCTTGATTTTAAGTCTTTAGCAACCTTTTCAGGTGCAAAACCACTGGTAAAATAAGCATGCAAATACTGTTTAGTTTGATGTGTCAAATTCAATTGAAAAAGCTCTTCTAAATAAGCCCAGACTGTGGATTGTCGTTTTATTGCGTCCGTTCTTTTTTGATTCATACATGGCCTGATCAGCTTTTTCTATAATTTTTTTGCCACGTAAGTCATTAAAACTATCGATATGATAGCCACCAATGCTTATTGTTATAGAAAGTTCTTTTTTTCTTTCTGTAAGCCTAAGATTAGATATTGCTATCCTCATGCGTTCGGCAACGTTAAAAAGATCTATGCGATTACAATTGAGCAAAAGAATAATAAATTCTTCTCCTCCAAATCGCGCAACACAGTCTTCTACACGAGTGAGTTTTTTTAGAGTCTTTGCAACAGCAATGAGAATTTTATCACCTGCTAGATGACCCCATTTATCGTTAAAGTTTTTAAAATAATCTATGTCCAACATTAGTACGCCAGCTTGCATTTCTTGTCGTTTAGCGAGTGCAAGTGTGTCATTTAGTCGAAGATCAAAGTAATCAGGAGTAAAAAGGTTTGTTTTAGGTTCTGTTATTGAACTTTCATAATGCAATCCATTTTGTATAGTCAGTGATAAGACTCTAAATAGATGGAGAATATATTGTCGTTCCTGTTCGGTATATTCAGTGCCCAATGTTTTTTCTGAAAGAATAATAATTCCAAACCCTCCGCCAATACCCTGTAGAGGCATAATTATTACGGGTTCTTTTTTCTTAAGCTCTTCAGGAATAGCATCTTCTCCTATACCATTAAGAATCTTACTATAATCATATTCTGGAGTAATTGTATTTTCAAAATAATTAGCAAGAACAGAATATGTATTATATGATAATTTTTCATCAGACGCCTGCATGCTTTGGTAACAATATTGTCGTAAAGCTGTTTTGCGTGGTGGTTGTATTATAAATGCTAAAAACTGGGGAATAAAGTAGTCAAGTATTTTTGTAACAACAAAATCGAGCATGTCATCTATTTCAGTATACGAAATAAGACAATAAATATCGTCTATTATACGTTCTAAAACCCGATTTTCCTTTTTAAGATGTTCTAGTTCAACCAGAAAACCAGTGTTTTTCATGTTGTTAAACTGGTCAAGTATGGTTGCAGATGATTTCATGTTGTTTCTATGCTTCCTTGTATTAATCGATAGGCCATTGAGCCTTTTTCAGGGATAACTGGAAGATTATTAGGAGAAAACCATTTTGCTTCTTCTATTTCCTCTTCTTGTATTGTTATTGTACCTGATTCCCATTCAGCAGTAAAGCCAATCATAAGCTGGTTTGGAAAAGGCCAACTTTGGCTACCAAAATAGTGTATGTTTTTAAGTTTTAAACGTGTTTCTTCATACACTTCTCGTGACACACATTCTTCAGCATTCTCTCCCGCTTCCATATATCCTGCTAAACAGGTAAACATATGATTTATTCTGTGTCTATGTCGTGCCAGTAATATTTTATCCTTTTTTTTAATTAACACAATGACGGCTGGTATTATCTGCGGATATTCTTTTTTTCCACAATTTGTGCATATTTTAGCGGTTTCAATATCAGAATTTTGTAAGTATGAACCACATTGGCAGCAAAAAACAGTATGTGCTGACCATGTAAGCACATTAGCTGCTCTTGCGGCTAAAGGTGCATACGAAAGTTCATGTGCAAATACTATTCGTAAGGGTATAAACTCAAACCATTCGGGGATAGGAGTTGTGTCATTTAGTTCTATTGCAAGGTAATCATAGGTTGTTTCAAAAAAATAAAAAGAGAGAGCCAATTCAGGAATATCTTTTTTTACCATGTATAAATCTGGTACGGTAAAAGTACCTTTTTTAACCAATATGTTTTTTTTCTGATATATAAAAACAGGACAGTTTTTTTTAAGTGTTTGTATAAGTGGCATACCTTAAATT
>DASRMY010000179.1:0-8688 GCA_035647695.1 Treponemataceae bacterium
GTTTTCCAGGATATACTGATGGTAAATGGGCAGGAAAAGGGCTTTCTATTTTAGACTTCGGTGTTGTATATGAAGGGTACACCAGTGACACAACCTTAACAGTTGCAAAAAAGCCTCTTACAAAGGAACAAAAATGCCAAATTGACTTAGTTGAAAAAGCATACAAAGCCGCACTTGAACTATACCAGCCTGGGCTGCCAGTTAATCTTGCTGCTAAAAAGGTTGACGAAGTTTTTGTAAACGAAAACCGCACTATGCCACATAGTTTGGGGCATGGACTTGGCCTTGACTGTCATGAATTTCCCCTTATACGATCAAAAGAAGAGGATGATACAATCTTTTTACCCGGTGTCGTGGCAACCTGCGAGCCAGGTTTGTATGACCCAAAAACCGGAGGCTGCCGACTTGAAAACGATATTCTAATAACAGATTCAGGTCATGAAATTCTCACAAAGTCTCGCATTATTCATCTTGACTAAGGCCATCTATAACATTTGAAACTTTATAGCCAAGTGCTCTACTAATTTCTTTATCAGGCAATTCATCAACCAATGATTTCATGTATGAAAAAGTATCGCCAATATTTTCATGATCTTTTGAATTATGCACTGGAGTTTTAACAGCTCCTGTTGTTCGTAAAGCCTGCGCTGCTGATAAAAGCCCCGGCCTGCCTGCTAAACGAGATATTACATAATCTAACTCCATGCGTGCAAGGCTGTTCATAAAGACATCATATTTAGTTTTTGGTAAATATTTGCATAAGTCACGCAAATTTGAAAACATTTCTGATAAGTTTGTAAAAGGCTTAACAGGTGGCGTTTCCCATAATTCATGTAAAACGCTACGAACCTTATCCATTATTATTTCATCATCTAATAATTCAGCCTCTTCTTCAGTATCTATACTTGGATATTTTTCCTCTGCAGACGCTAATAACCCCGATATTTTTGATGTTTCCTCATCAAGATCATCAAAAACAGGCAAGTCTTCAAAACGTAAAACCTCTTCAAAATTATCCTCATCTTCATCAGCTTCTTCTTCAAGCTCATCAAAACGAGGCAAGTCTTCAAAAATCAACTCATCTTCAAGCCCTTGCTCATCTTCTAAATCTTCGTTATCAAACGCATCAGGACCAGGCAAATCTTCAGAACCCAACTCATCTTCAAAACCAAGATCATCTTCAACGTCTTCGTTATCACGCTCGTCAAGATCTGGCAAATCTTCAAAACCCAACTCATCTTCAAAACCCAACTCATCTTCAAAACCAAGATCATCTTCAAAACCAAGATCATCTTCAAAACCAAGATCATCTTCAACTTCTTGGGCTTGTTCCTGTTTTTGCGATATTTTTTCTGGAGCAATTGGAGCTTCAGTTTTTATAGACACGGGTGCTTGTTGCTGCATAGGTTGCTGCATAGGTTGCTGCATAGGTTGTGGAATTTCATTTTCCATGCTTTTTTCGATAGTCTCTTCTTCATCTTCTTCATCTTCTTCATCTTCTATTCCAACCTCACCGTCCACACCAAGATATTCTTTTTTTTCGATAGGATCAGACTGCTTTACACCCACGTTTTCCATTGGATCAAATGAATTTTTATTTCTTTCACCTAATTCAGTATCAATCGGAATTTCATCATTTCTTACAAGCCCATCCAAGTACTCAACATCAACATCTTCATCATCAGCAAAGATATCTTCGTCTATCATATCGTTTTGAACTAATTTTAGATCCTCGAATGTATCTTTGGGCTCTGTATCATCGGCATCAGGCAAATATTCTAATTTTAGAAATTCATCAAAATTTTCACCATCCACTTGTTCTTCTATATCCTGACCTATTTCTATCATATTTTCATCATCTGATAAAAACTCATCATTTAAAAAATCATCTAGAGGTTTTGAATCTTTGCTATCAGATAGAGAATCATCTGCCCATTCGAATGCATCATCTTCAAGCTCCTTTTCACGACGCTTAATTGACTCTGACAGCTGATCAAGATTTTCAACCGTAGCATCAAATCCACTATCTGCTAAAATTTTTGAAATAACAGCCTTTGATTCAGGATCATTTTCAAATTTTTCAGAAAGTCGCGCTACGGCCTCTACAAGCCCTTTATTGCGTGATTTTACTGAAAAACTTTTACTGTACGCATCTAAGGCTTTTTTCCATTCCTTCATCCCTTCATAATTTGCCCCAAAAGCTTCCCATGCCTCTGCATCGCCTGCTTCATGTTTTAAATATTTTTTAAAGAACGATTCAGCTTTTTCAAACTTCTTGACTTTGGTAAGTTGTTTTGCACTATCACGAAGATAGGTTACATTATATGGGTCTATTTCAGAAATACGTTTATAGCATCCTCGCGCTTTTCCCATTTGATTGCGACAAATAAAATATTGTCCAAGAAGGTTAAGCGCATCTATATCATTTGGTTTAGCATCTCGCACTTTTTTTATAAGAATTCCTGCGTCGCGAAACCTATTGAGGCCCATTAGAATTTTTGCATGCTTTAATAAAAGACGCTTGTTTTCTGGATGCAATTTTTTCATTTTTTCAACGATTCGTGCCGCTTCTAGATACTTTCCCTGTTTTTCATAAATTACTTCAAGCCCTTCCATTGCTTCCATGTTTTTATCATCTATCACAAGCACTTCACTATAGGTTTTTTCTGCAACAGAATAATGCCCTTGTTCAGTGTATAATTTACCAAGAGAATTTCGAATATTGGTGTTTTTGGGATTAACTAATATAGCTTGCTTAAAAATAGCCTCTGCTTCATTTTCGTTATTCATTTTTAATAAAAGTCGTGCAGAAGCCTCCATCGCATCTATCCAACCTGGCCGACTTCTTAATGCATTTTCAAAACTATTTTTAGCTTCTTTATAACGATTTAATGATTCATAGCTATGGGCAATATTATAATGTAGTATGGGGTGATTAGGATCTATTTGCAAACCTCTATTATAATAACCTAATGCCTGTTCATGTTCACCAGTCAAGGCTGCTATAGATCCCAGGTGATTGTATGCAAGTACATCGTTAGGGTTTTCATCTATTACATTTATAAAACAATCAGAAGCATCAACATATTTCCCCATCATTTTGTAGGTATGCCCCATATTATAGTGAATGGTATTTATGTCCCCACCTGATTTTAAAGCTGTTTGAAGAACTTTAATAGAGTCTTCATACTGACCAAGCCGTCGATAAATTCCACCAAGGCTATTAAGTGCTATAAAATTATTCGGTTCTCTTTTTATAACATCAAGATAAGTACTAAGGGCCTTTCTGTCATTGCCTGCTTTTACATAGCAATCTGCAAGATTCAGCATAACTGAAATATTTTCAGAGTTTGTGCGTAAAACATTTCGATACAATCTAGATGCAAGAGAAAAATCTCTTGACATTACTGCTTTTTTTGCCCGGCGCAACATTATTTTAGACTGCTCTTTCATGGCATATTCCTTTTTGGTCGAATCCAAATTTCATTTGATAAAATACCTTCTACATAGTTTTGTATACCCGTATTGATATATGAGGAGACTGCAAAATAATAAATTTTTCCGTTTTTTAAACCAGTTAGTATATATTCAATTTTTTTATCAATCGTAATAGGAGAAGAGCCTTCTACTGCACATTGTCCAAGATATTCTCCAGAAGATGTCCCGTAATAAAGAAAATATCCATCAACATTAGAATCTACAGACGGAAGCCACCGTATTGTAGCTGAGCTATCACCAGCCGTCACAAAAACATTAAAGGGAGGCAAAGGTGGGTCTGTCTCATCATATACAATACGTACACTGGTAAGTTGAGGGGATACATTTCCGCCCCCATCAGTATAGAGCCTGGCAGCAAGCTGAAAATAAGCTCCCTCAACTACTTTGAGAGGTTTTCCGTTTTGTATAGAAACCCATTCTGGAAAGGTATCAGACCAACCAAATTGATTTTCTCCACCACGCATAAACAGTTGAATGTCTGTTTGATCTGGTAATGTATGAACACTTTCAACATGTATAATTTTTGAAGCCGTATTAAAAGGACCAAGTATTTGTGTATAAAAACTCCCTCCTTCTTGAAAAACCATAGGATGATGTCTGTTAGGCTCTACACTCTTTTTTCTAATACAAAAATCATCAATAAGCCCAGTAAACAATGGACATATTTCTAAATCTGCCGGAACTCCTAGTACTGCTTGATACACTTCTCCTGATTCTTTTCTATTCGATGTTGCATATACAAGACTTTCTAAACGTCCGTTAATGTAATACTCAATCAACCCTGTTTGCTCATTAAAATTAATAACATGATGAGACCAGCTATCTGGCACAACGATGTTTGAACTTTCAAGAACAAAAGAGGTTTCATTCGTAAAGGGAGTTGAAAACACATTTGTAAAAGTCCACTCAAATTTATTGTTAAAAAACGCGCCTGCAATCATCTGGTACATTGGCTCATAGTTTACATCTCGAGATGAGCGCCATGAAAAAACAGTTTCCCCATTTTCAGCTATTGAAGGGTTTAGCCAAAACGAAATACTAAAAGAACCGATAATGCCGCTTTTTCCAAACAGTGCATCTTTATTACCCCTCATTTTTAATCCGCCAGACATCCCTCGACTGAGAGCAGAATAATCACCCATAATTGCTGAATTGTTGACTGAAAGCAAAGAAGTAACTACATTGTAGTTACCGCTGGAATCTGCAAAAGTACCATTTTCAAAAGAAAGAAGCATATCTGTAGTATCGTTTAGTTGAGCTGAAGCACTAGCTATACGAATAGATTCATACCCAAAGCGGCCAGAACACATTTGGATATTGTTTTTCATTGAAAAAGCATTCCACCCCTGTTCGCCGCCAAGTTCAATTACTTTTTCTTCGGCTGAAAATGTCACTGTAAGTGAAAGGAGTAGACACATTACTATTAAAAGATTCTTTTCTTTTTTAGTCATTTTAATACCATGAATACAAATACTGTAACATACAAAAAATTACACAACACAGCCCTTATTGCTCCAAAAACAAGCGGTGTTTATCTTTGGCGTGATAAAGATAACACTATTTTATATGTGGGCAAAGCTAAGCATTTGAAAAACCGGCTATCCTCCTATTTTTCTGGGCAAAAAGATATAAAAACACGCACCTTAATAAAACACGCTTACTCTATAGAATACATTACAACTTCCAACGAATACGAAGCTTTTAATTTAGAAAACACCTTAATAAAACAACACCATCCAAAGTACAACATATCATTAAAAGATGACAAGTCATATGCAGTTCTCCGAATAACAAATGAAGAATACCCTAGGATTTTTAAGACACGACAGCTTATTCAAGATGGGTCGCATTATTATGGCCCGTTCCCCAATAGCACCGCCCTCACTCTTTTTATAGATGCACTTCATAACATATACCCACTACGCCATTGCAAACGTATAAAAAAGCAAAAAAATCCTTGTATGTATTATCATATTGAAAAATGCTGCGCTCCTTGTTGTAATAAATGTAGTGCAGAAGACTATAATTCCATTATCGTAGAAATTCGAAGCATTCTTGAGGATAATCCAGCAAAAGGGATTCAAAAACTTGAAAACAATATGAAAACAGCTGCTCATGAATTAAAATTTGAAAAAGCAGCGCGAATACGGAATGGTATAAACGCATTAAAAGAACTACGAATGCAAAATGCTGTCGTTGACTTTAACCCTGAAAGCCGTGATTACATTGGCTTTGCACGCAGCGGAATGCTTACGAGTTTTGCAATTATTAAAATGCGCAGTGGTAAAATGGTTATGCGTGATGTATATAGAACTACAACCTTAAAAGATGACGACGAACTACTTAGTGAATTTATCCGCTCATATTATGTAGAAAAGGAAATAATTCCACCGCGGATATATGTTCAAAACACAAAAGATAGAGAATTTTGTGAAAAATGGTTACTTCAAGAACACAATATTAAAACACATATTTTAAAAGTAACACCGCGCCTAAAAAACCACCTTCGTCATGATGCATCAATGAAAATGGCAATTTTTAATGCTCAAGAAGATATTAAGCGGCGAATCCGCGAACGTGGCGATATACCTGCAATGAAAGAACTTCAAAAGATATTAAACCTAGATTCTATTCCTAAGCGCATTGAAGGCTTTGACATAGCTCATATAGGTGGTAAATTTCCAGTTGCAAGTTTAGTGCGTTTTTGGCAGGGTAACCCTGATAAAAAGCACTATAGATATTTTAGATTAAAAACAACAGATGGAATAATAGACGATTTTGCAAGCATGAAAGAAGCTGTGTCTCGACGTTATACACGATTATTAAACGAACAAGAAGAAATGCCACATCTCATTATAATAGACGGGGGAATAGGACATGTAAATGCAGCACAAGGTGTTCTTGATTCTCTTAAACTTTCTATTCCAATAGTGGGCCTTGCAGAAAAAGACGAGGCAATTTATAGACCATCAAACTCAACTCCATTGATACTTCCTCGCAGAAGCGATGCCTTACGTCTAATGCAAAGAGTGCGAGACGAGGCGCATAGATTTGCAAACACTCGTAATCAAACATTACGAACAAAAGAAAACATTGTAAGTGTTTTTGAACAACTCCCTCATGTAGGTAAAAAACGCATAAATCTGCTTATTGAAAAATACGTTTCATTACATAAATTAATTGAAGCTTCAGTACAAGAAATAGCTGATGTTCTTACAATTTCGCACTCCCATGCACAAGATATCCTTGCAGCAGCAAAACTACTTCAAAAACAAAGACAAAAAGTAATAAAGAATAAAATTGCTACGAGCACTAATTACGCCGAACAACTTGCAAAATTAGCAGCTAAAAATGATGGTTTTCAGAATGTGGCAGAAAAAGATATATAAAACCTATCCTTGGGCAGCTTTTTTCCCTGCCTTTACTGCTAGTTGGTCACACATTTCATTGTACTTATTGCCAGCATGTCCTTTTACCCATGTCCAACTAATATCAAGTTCACAAGCAAGTGCATCTAACTGCACCCATAAGTCTTGATTTTTCACTGTTTGTTTGGACGCTGTTTTCCATCCATTACGCTTCCAGCCTGCTATCCATTGTGTGATTCCATTTTTAACATACTGACTGTCTATAAAAACTTTAACAGGACGCATACGCCATTCTGCAATAGAAACAATATGAGAAAGACCCTGTATAGCAGCCTGTAGCTCCATTCTATTATTTGTGGTCATTTTTTCTCCACCTGAAAGAAAAACCTCTCGCTCATCAGCAATAAGAACAACCCCCCAACCACCAGGCCCAGGATTACCAGAACAAGCACCATCAGTATACATGAGTATATCTTCACCTGTACTTTTTTTTGCAGAAGATTCTTCGCTTTTCTCTTTGAGCGCTAAATTTGATTTTTCAGCTAAATCTTTTTTTTGATCACATGGTATGATACTAGCCGTTTGCCGTCGACACTCGTCAAGTACACAATACACATTCTTCATGTCAGAAAATGTATGAATGGGACTTTCTATAATGGACTGTTCTAGGCATTCCATTACATGTATACCTTCGTATTCATAACCATTTATTACAAAATCACACTCTACCTTTTCTATAAGTGTATCGGTATTATATTCTGTAGTGTACATTTCTGCACTTGTAGCCATAGCAAAAAGTGGAATTTTTATTTTTCCTTTTTTCCCTACAATGTATGCATCTTGAAAACCAATTTCACCTCCCATATCAATAGCTGATGAAAGTTGAGCTGTTATATGTTTAGCTTCTGAATTACCAAAACGCAGACTAACCCCATTCCATAAATCTATACCGCTCGGGCTTTTACGCGAAACAGCATGAATAGCTTTTGGTAAACAACATGGGGTTTTGCTCCTTATAGTCTTCACTCCGTCTTCCTGTGATATACTGTTTGGCGCAACACCCGCTCCAAGCATAGCCATGACTAGAGGATAGACACCAACAGCAAGAAAGGCTCCACCTGCCAAAGCTGGGCTAAATAAGCAGTTGTTTATTTCATAGTCCACAGGAGATTCCCCTCCTGCATTTTGTTCGTACACAGGGGCTGCAAAACAAAAATCTGCCTTAATGTGTAAAACATCTCCAATACGACCCTCTCTAATCCACTCTAAACATGTTTGTATTGCTGGATTAGATTTTATACGCAGAGCTTCCATAAAAAATTTATTTTCTTTTTTTGCACATGCTATAATCTGCTCAATCTCATTTGCATTAGTTGCTGCAGGCTTTTCACATAAAACATGTTTGCCAGCTTTTAGTGCTTGCATAGATAATTTTGCACGTAAATTATGTGCAGCTGCAATATATACAATATCAATATTAGGATCTGAAAACAATTGTTCATACGCAGTCTTACGCCCAGTGATTTGTGCTGTTTGATCACTGTAATAGGCTTGAATATTCCATGTCTTTGCAAAAGCGGCGCTTTTTTTTTCATCTTTTGAAGCAACAGCTACTAATGTGGCACAAACTGTCTTTTGCTTATCTTTTTGTATTCCCATCTTATTTTGTATGCCTTTTATCTGGCTTTCATTTAAAAGCCCTTCTAACGCTTTTGCAAAACCTGCTGCTATTTCTCCTACACCAATAATTCCCCAGCCTATCGTTTTCATTTGACACTCCAATTCTATTCTGCCCTTTTATTATCTCATTAGCAACAGACAT
>DASRMY010000180.1:0-2134 GCA_035647695.1 Treponemataceae bacterium
GTTTATAGGGTGGCAAAACAGCTGTGTCGTCATAACCTACAGATAAACGCATTTCGATATCTGCAAAAAGTATATGATGATTTACAACCAACAAATGAGCCTCTGAAGCTGCTTTTCTCATATGCATCACAAAACACTGAGAGTGATACGAACATCGCATGCCCATACATGCATCAGATTCAGAATTTATTCGTTGCCAAATACTTTCTTTTAACATAAATGATACATCAGATTTACTACCCGTTTTTGTATTTTTTGTCCATTCAAAAATTCTTTCTAGTTCTTCATTCTCATCAGAAAACAAATCCTTTTCTCCTAATGCATCATGCAAACGGCGTAAGCAGACAAAATTTTGTCTGCCTTTTACAAGCACTGCTTTTACAGGTTTATTAAGTAATTTGGTTGTTGCAGGAATGTCTTTTTCAAACAATTGTTGTTGTAAATTTATTGTACCTGTTGAAATTACGACTCTTTCTTTATTATCAAGAGCCCACAATATAGCTGGAATAAGATACGCATAAGATTTACCTACTCCAGTACCCGCTTCAAAAACACCAATGTTATTGTTATTAAAAGCTTCACACATTGTTTGTAATAATTCAATTTGACTTGGGCGCTCTTCGAAATAATCAGTTTGCTTACTTAACGCTCCTCCTGCAGATAAATATTTTGCAATTTTGCAAGAATCAAGTAACTGTATTTTTTTATTATACACAGGCTCAACAACAACATATATTTTATCTACCGTATTATTTACAATATAAAATCCTCTGGCATTATAAGCACACCTTTGTGCTATAATTGAATCCTGTGCTGATGGTAAAAGTATGCCTGAAGGATGATTGTGTATTAGTACATGGCTTTCAAATGACTCTGGATGAACTAATACTTCATCTTCTGTTCCTCGAGTTAAAACTTTAATTTTTTGTACAATACCATCTTCACAAAGGTAGCCAGCTGCAAAAACCTCATTACCCTCTGCATCTGTTATCGCTTTTAAAAGAGTTTGTTTTACGTGTTTAGAAATGCGTGTTGTAATATTCATAAATAAAAAAGACCGGCTCTTTTGAACCGGTCTGTTACATCTCCTAGGGGAATTGAACCCCTGTTGCCGGGATGAAAACCCGAGGTCCTAACCACTAGACGAAGGAGACATTCAGCAACTACCATATGTATGGCAATTAACTTATACAAAGTACCAAAAAATATTTTTTATGTCAATAGTCAAAAGCGTATTTTGTCATTTATTTTTTTACACCTAATTCTTTTTCTAATAGCTCATGTAATTGCTTGGCCTCCTCATCATCAAGACCGAGCCTTCTAGCCTCATCAAGAGCACCCAAGGCGTCTGTATTGTTTCCCAAGCGATACAAAGACATGGCACGCCGATAATTGACATGAGCTTGATAAGGATTTACTAAAAGGGATTTATCAAAATAGTCCAAAGCTTTTTCATCATCATTTATCACGCTTAGGACAATTCCACAATAATACATAGAACGATAATTATTTTTATCATAATCAACACTTTTAGAAAAATCGTCTATTGCTAGTTTATAGTTATGCATAGCAAAATATGCCATACCACGATGTTTATAAATTACTGAAAGAACTTGTTTTGACTGCTCAGGCTGAGAATGTATAATACGTGAATATATTTCAACCGCTAATTCATTTTCACCACTGTTTTGTGCATGTATAGCTTCAAGTAAATAATCATCGATAGTACCTTTTACATAAGGAGAGGGGCTGTTTATACTTTTATATGCTCCCATCTCTCTATTAATTTCATTTTCAACAGTTAATTTTTCTTTGCCTAAAAGGTCTGCTTGTAGATAAAAGTTTTCACGTCGAAACGCTAATTCATCATTTAGTTTTCGTTGATAATCTCTTATTTCTTGAAAAATTATATCTGCCAAACTAAGACTTGCATTCATAGAAGCTAGTTTTCGTCGAAGTGGTAAATCAAAAGGAGAAAAAGACGACTTATATACAAGTTCATGCTCCACTTCAGCCCAGGCATCCTGTAAAATAGTTCTAACTTGAATTTCGCAAATAAGATTTTTGGGCAAATCACCATCTTTAAAGCTATCTTTTATTTTTTTTGGAATTTCTACTAGTATATGAACTGACT
>DASRMY010000181.1:0-2982 GCA_035647695.1 Treponemataceae bacterium
CATTGATTATTGCCTAATTAAGGATGAAGATGTTTCAACAGAAGAACGATTAGAACGTATTACCAGATTATATACACTTGTTAATGATTTATCTGGGTTGGACCCTGTTATTAAGATGAATATGCGTAATAGAATTTTAGAGCAGTACCCTGATTATAAGTTCCAGGAAACAGAAGAAAAAGAAGCTACTTCTATGGGGCTTCTTGTTACAGCAAAAATGCTTGAAATAAAAAAAGAGCAGCTTGAGCATATTCTAAAAGTTGAAATTCCTGAAAACTCAAAAGAAATAGGAGAGGCCATGGAACAAGGTGACTTAAAAGAAAACGCCGAATATAAGGCTGCTAAAGAAAAGCAAGCACAACTTAATACCACTGCAACACGATTACAAGATGAAATTGACCGGGCTCAAATTTTTGACCCATCATCTATTACTGTCGCACGCGTTGGTTTTGGCAATACGGTAACGTTATTAAATACTAAAACAGATGAAACAGAAATATATACAATTCTTGGTCCTTGGGAATCAGATCCTGACAATAGAATTATTTCGTATATGTCGCCTCTTGGTAATTCAATTATGAATGGAAAAGTTGGTGAAACATTGAGCTTTGAAATAAACGAAACAAGCTATAGTTTCAAAATCAAAAAAATTGAAGTAACAAAGATTAAGTAATCGTAAAAAAACAGGCCTAATAGCCTGTTTTTTTATTGTATAAAGTTTAAAAATTCAGATTCGTTTATTATGTTTACATCTAATTCTTGGGCTTTTTTGTTTTTAGCAGAGCCTGAGTTTGGGGTATTTGTTATTAAATAAGATAAGTCTTTTGTAATAGTTGTTTTTACTGAGCCACCAAGATCTTTTACCTTTTTTTGTGCATCTGCACGTTTCATCGTTTTTAACTCACCAGTAAAACAAAATGAAAGACCAGCTAAGCGTGCTTTTTCTCTGTTTGCTTGTATGGCTATATAGTCACTAATAAGCCGCAGCATTTCTTCTTTGTTTTCTTTAAGCCCTTCCACTACTGTTTGAGCCGAGATTTTTCCAAAACCATTGACAAGTGCAAGGTCGTCTTCAGTCGCTGCTATTAATTTTTCGATTGTATCAAAACCAGCTGCTATTAATTTTTCTGCAAGTGTTTCACCAATTCCTTCTATATTAAACCCAGCAATAAATTGCTCTAAACGAACAGATCGCCTTCCCTGAATGCTATTAATAATTTTATCTGCTGATTTTTCACCCAACCCTTCAAGCTGTGAAAGTTCGGACTTTGTAAGAGTATAAATATCATAAACAGAACGAATTCTTTTTGTTTCGTACAAACGTCTTATTAGGGTCAGCCCAAAATCTCGTATATCGATTACTGAAACCCATTTTTGTATACGTTGATGAATGCGCTTGGGGCATGATTTGTTTGGGCAATACAAACGTGTTCCATTATCTATAAGCTTTGTTTGACAGGTACTACAATGGCTCGGGTAAGAAATTTCTGAGACCACACTATGCTCGCTTGTTTTTACCACACGCTCTATTTTGGGTATTATTTCGCCACGTTTTGTTACAACTATATGAGAGCCGATTTTTACACCAAGCGCACGTATAGTATCAGAATTTGCCAAACTTGCACGTTGTACAGTTGTTCCATTAAGTTGCACAGAATCAAAAACTGCTACAGGAGTATAGGTCGATCCACTTTCACTCCACTCAACAGTACGCAATATAGAAACTGTTTCTGATAAACTAAACTTAAATGCAATTTGCTTTTCTGGTCGTGCACGAGATGCATCATCAAAATCTAAAGCCCGCCCTTTTATAACCAAGCCGTCAATATCATAATCTAGTTTTTCTCTCATTTCCATAACTTGAGCCCTATAGTCTATAACTTCAGCAGCTCCATGACATATTTTGGTAACTACAGTTGCAAAACCTTGATTTTTAAGCCATTGTATTTTTTCTTCTTCATCAGCAAAGGGCATATCTTGTTCAAACCATGCGTCATAAGATACTACTTGTAAATAATTGCTACCTTCACCATCTTTACGTTTCATAAGGCCATTTGCAGCATTGCGACAATTTGCTTTATCTGAAAAATACCTATTATACACGGTATGGCTCATTATAACTTCGCCACGAACTCCTCCATTTAATGGTTGTGTGAGGTTACGAGCAAAACCACTCATTTTTTTTACATTTTCAGTTATATCATCACCAATTTTCCCATTGCCACGTGTAACGGCACAATCAAATTCACCATTTTTATATTGGAGTTCTATACTAGCGCCGTCAAGTTTGTATTCAACTAAAAACTCTTTAAAAGTCATTTTGTTTGCCCATGCAGAAAATTCTTCAGGATTTGCGGCTTTTGCTTGACTACCCATAGGAATAATATGCGGAACTTTTTTAAAAGTGCCTTCACTTGGTTTTATGTGTGATTGTGTTTTATAATCACTTTCTATATCTGAACCTACTTTTTTTAATATCTTATTTTCTGCGTCTAATATGGTAAGTTCATCCCAAAGACTGTCAAATTCGGCATCAGATATCGTTTCACCTTTGCCAGTGTAATATGACTTTTGATACCTACGTATTAGGTTTTCTAATTCTTGTATACGCATTTTTTTTAGCCTTTATGTGCTTTTATAAAAAAAAGCTCCGTTATAGGTCGATGTGCTATCATACCTTTGTTTTCAAATTTTGTCTTTGGTCGCCAATTTTGTTTTTCGGCAAAGCCCTTGTATTTATTTTTAATGCCAGAAGTTTGTTCTAATTGTTCTAGAGCAAATTCTGCATACTCTAACCAATCTGTGACAAAATAAATATAACCGCCTGGAGTTAATTTTTGAGCTAAAAGATCTGTATGCGGTCTTTGTATCATTCTTCGCTTATGATGCTTTTTTTTAGGCCACGGATCGGGAAAAAATATATGAAATGCTTTAACAGAATTAGGAGGTATCTTTTCTAATACTTCTAAAGCATCGTGCTGT
>DASRMY010000182.1:0-6735 GCA_035647695.1 Treponemataceae bacterium
CTAATAATGGTGATATAGTTTCTGAAAGCAGACTTTGGAATGAAAGCCAAAATTACACAGAGACCTACAAAGCACGGGATCCATATTTACGTAAGTTTAAACACAACACAAAAAACCTGCGCTTTGTTTTACCAGAAGTAAAAAATGTCTCTTCAGTGTCCGTTGAGCTTCCTGAATCTCGGCGAATACGATTAAGTAAAACCTATGGTCTTTCTCGATGCCGTGCAGAGTATATTTGTGACGAAATAGAAAGAGCTGATTATTTTGAAGAAGCTATAAAAGCTGGTGCGGATCCTGTGGATGCTGCGCATTGGATTTCTTCAGAATTTCCTAGGATTATTGGGTCAAATTGCGAAGGTTTGTCAAAATCGCTACTTACTTCTGGCTATTTTGCTGAAATATTAAAACTCCTAAAGGATGAGCGTATTCATAGTGGTATTGCGCGTCAATTAATGCAAGCAGTTTTTAAAACAGGAAACAATCCTCAAACAGAAATAGAATTGCATAAATGGACTCAAATAGCAGGAGAGTCTACGCTTTTGCCTATTGTTAAAGAGGTTATTGCGGCCTTTCCAAAAGAAACTGAAGAATTGCGTGGAGGAGAAATGGCCCTGCTTGAATTTTTAACAGGGCAAATAATGCATAAAACTAAGGGAATGGCTGTTCCTCAAACCGTAAAAAAACTTTTAAAACAAGAGCTACATATTAAACTGGTGTATGTATTATCGATGGGTGGTGCTCTATGTTGTCGCAAAAGATCAGATGGAGTTGCCGAAACGGGCAATCTAGATGTTTTAAACCAGGTTCTTGCAAATGTACCAGGAGGTGTTCGAACAAAACTTATTGCAGTCAACCATTTGTGGAGCGAGGAATTAGAGCCATGTGACTGGGCTGCTCTTATTAAAGAAATTACTGTTTGTATAGAAAGTGGCACTGCAAGTGGAATTGTTGTTGCCTATGGCATTGATACTCTCTCTTATACGGCCGCATTGTTGTTTTGGCTTTTTGCTGATGCAGGAGTTCCCATTGTGCTTGTTTCAGCTCACCAAACCCCAGATGCTTCTGATATAGCTCAACGTAGTATGAATAGAGCTATACAACTTGCGAGTGAAAAAACAGACGGAGTGTATGTTGTTTTTGATGATAAAATCTTTTCTCCGCTTAATTTAAAATTTATCAAGCCTGGTGAAGATGGGTTTGTAAATTGGAATATGGAAGCGCCTATTTATACCTTAACAGATACCATGTTTTCGATGTTTTCGGGGCTAGAAGATCCAGATGATTTTGTAATGCGGCAAATATTACGAGAAGCTGCTAATGCGATGCTTGTATGTCGAGTGTATCCTGGTTTAAAATCTTCTAATTATTTACCGCTTATAGACAATGGTGTATCACATATTATTATTGAGTTGTATGAAACAGGTACGGGTAGTATGCGCGACAGCGATTATTCAATAAAACCTTTGTTGCAAATAGGTAGAAAAAAAGGCTGTCGTTTTTATTGTACTTCACAACAGGAGACAAGTATTGACTTTTCTAGCTTTTCTACAAGTCGACGAGTTTGGAGAGAGGGCGCAATTCCTATGGGGCGGCTTACAACCGAATCAGCAGTTGCGCTTTATTTTGCAGCAAGCCTTGTTGCAGATAGTCCAGCAGAACTAGACAGATTATTAGAATGGTATTCTGCAATTTTTTAAAATAAATTATTCGTTAGTAGGACTTTCTTCTTGAGTTTGTGGTGTGTGATATAATAATGTAACAGTTTCTGTAGCTGATTTTTGGCGATATTTTAAAAAGAGCGTGTTTGTTTTTTCATCATATGCATAACCAGATGAGTTATACCATTCAAATCGTGGGTCTGACCGGAATGCAATGCCGTAAATTTCTATCTCGGTAAAAGGTTTAATTCCATTAATTATCACATAGTGACTTTCACCTTGGGGAAAAGTACAGTTTATGGTTATGGTATCTGTATTAGTATCTTCTGAATATGTTAGTTTTTGGGCACATGTCCAAGCCCAAACAGGACTCGTATTGTTGTTTGAAAGAATTTGCATATGTGGATATAGGTTGTTTGTTTTAGAACACAGTATTTTGTATAGTTCTCCTAAGGTACGCATATCTAGAATTTGATTTTTTACAAGGGCTGAATTTATAATAAGGGTTCCTGCAGCAACTAGTGTGTTTTGTGATGTTGCTATTCCAAAGCGTTTTAATTCATAGCCAGTCTTTACTGCTAACAAGGTTTTTACAGGCTCCTTGTTTTCTATAATTGTTACTGTTTGATCGTTAGCAACACAAGCTGCTTCAATTTTTTTAACACAAAGGTTAAGCACACTTTCTAACTGTGCTGCTGCGCTAGGTTTTGTGTCACGTATTTCATTGTATACATGTAAAATGCCTGTTGCTTGCGAGATAGTTGGAGAAAAGTTTTCTACCTTTGACGGAATGCCTAGTACTGTTTTACATGAGGCATCGCTTTTTGTTTTTAATAAATCAGAAAAATTGTGAATTTCAAAAATTTCGAGAGTTTGTTTAGAAAGAGAATTAATCATGCTAAAAGATATGTTTTCAAGCATCATATTCAGAGTTTTATTCATTTCCTTCAAAGAGTTAAAGTAAGGGGTAGTTATATATGTTCTATTAGAACCATCTGTAAACCAGCTAGGAACTTCTTTTATTCCCTGGCTATAATTTCCTCGCGCAGCTTTTTCTGCTACCCATGCTGCAATTGTTGTTTCCGAAGTAATAGAGTTTTTTTGGACAGGATAATGTGCTATGATTTGTGATTTTATGGTAGTAATTGATGTATCTAGTTTTGTTGATTTTGCAAGCTCATAATCAACAATAGTGTTGAAGTTAAATGTTTTTGATTCTACGTATTCGCCATAAGAAGCAAGGTTGTTAGAGGCGGTGAGTGAAAAGGTTTGGGTCGCAATATTTTGTGCGTTTAGTACATATTTTGAACTATGAGAGTTAAAAAGAGCTTGAGTTGTTTTGTAATCTGTGACTGTATATGCACCCACAGATTTATATGGTATAGTCATGCGGCGGGCATTTTTAGGTAATTCAGCTGATACTGAAAAAACAGCAGCTTTTGTGTCAAATGTTGTAAAATGCAAGTTTGTATGTTCTGTAAATTCTATAGTAAATCTAGTGTCGGACATTTTTTTCCAATCGCGTACTTTTAAATCGACTACGGTTCCGTCGGTTAGTGTAAGCTTTACAGGGTGGGAATCATTGCAAAACAAGGTAATACCTGCTGTGCTTACTTGAAAGTTGTTTTTTAAGGCAGGTTCATCTTCATTATTACGTGTTGTGGCTAAACGAAGCTTGACATTACCAAAAACATTTGTTATTGATGTTTCATTTCTAAATTGAAATGCAAAGATGCCGAGAATTATAATACTGTATAGAAAAACGAGTCCTAAAAATGTTCGTATTTGATACTTGCTCATTGCAAAACAGTGTAGCTAAAGGCGCTGATAAAATCAACTATGTTGCATTGTAAAAAATGCAACTATATAATGGAGAGTAAATGAAAAAGAAAGGCAAAATAAAACTGTATCTTAGTATTGTAGCTCTATTGGTTTGTGTTCAAATATCCTGTACTACTAATTCTGTTAAAGAGCCTACCTCAAGTGTTTCTGCAGAAAAAAGAAAAGCAATTGAAAAAGACTTTAGCCCCGAGTCTTTTGTTGATGAGCTTGCTGTGTTTTTAAGACAAAATAACATAGAGGCTGCATTACATTCATTTGCAAATATACCTGATGAACATGCTGAAAATATGAGCTTGCGATATATTCATGCTTCTCTTTTGTTATCTGCAGGGCATACCGATGAAGCTAGTAAAATTACCACGAGTTTGCTCAGTGTTGAGCCAGATAATATGGACGTGTTAAACCTTGCTGTCCTAGTTGCAAAAGCAAAAAATGACACAAGAAAAAAAAATCAAGTACTTGAAAAAATTTTACAAAAAGATCCTACTAATGCAAGTGCTAATATTGAAAAAGCAAATACTCAAATGCTTTTAAAAAAATACCCATTGGCTAAAAAGCATTATTTAAAAGCCTTAATTGGTGAACCAAAAAACACAGAAGCACTTTTTGGTTACGGAAAAACAAATTATTTCTTAAATGACTTAGATTCTGCAAGGTCTGTATTTCAACAAATTGTTGCCATCGATCCTAAACATGGAATGGCGTGGTCCTATTTGGGGAAACTATATGCTGAAACAGAAGATTATAAAAAAGCTATTCCCTGTGCCGAAAAGGCTATAGAATTTCAGCCTGATTATTATCATCACTGGATAGAAATAGCAAATTATTACCGGTTAACAGGCAAGTATGAGCAAGCTATTACCGCTTTAGACGCAGCAATAGATATAGAACCTGATTATTTTCTTGCTTATGTGTATAGAGCTGGGATACATGATCAAGAAGGGCATCGCAAAAAAGCATTAGATGACTATTTGACGCTTGTAAAATATAAGCCAGATTATTATTTTGCCTATGAGGCTATTGGTATTCTTGCATGGGGTGAAAAAAACTGGTCCGACACACGTACAGGATTTAAAAAGGCATATGAGGTTCGGCCTAATAATACTTCTTATCCATTAATGATTGCTGCAGCATATCTTAAAGAAGGCAAAAAAAAGGAAGCAAAAGAATTTTTAGGGCATGTTATGAAAAACCTTGACCGAAGTTCAATTGAATATGCAATAACTCGCTTGTATTGGGATGGTCTTGGAGATTCGTCGGTGCTTATAAAAGTAACAAAAATTGACAATTCGACAAATCGTGGTAAATTTTTGTTTTACATGGCATTATGGTACGAATTACAGGGCTATACAGATTTAGCACAGAAATATTATCTTGTTATACAAGAAATGGAATGTCCAATGTTTTTTGAATACCGCCTTTGTGAATGGGCGCTAGAAGAACATACAAAATAAAAAACAAGTTTTGTCTAACAAAAGGAATTATAATGTCAAAAACTGAAAAAAGACTTTTTTTAAATAATAGAGAATTTATACTCATTGGGACAGCTCATATTTCAAGCCAAAGTATAGACCAAGCGGTTTCATCTATAAAAAACGAAAAACCTGATTCTGTTGCTATTGAGCTAGATGAACAACGGTATAAAACCATGCAAAACCCAGATTCTTGGAAAAACCTCGATATTATAAAGGTCTTGAAGGGAGGACAAGGTTTTTTAATGATGGCAAATCTCGTTTTGTCATCGTTTCAAAAACGTATGGGAGCTGATGTAGGTGTAAAACCTGGCGATGAAATGAAAGCTGCTATTAGAATTGCAGATGAACTTGCTATTCCTTCTGTTATGGTAGACAGGCCAATAAAAACAACCCTAAAACGAGCATGGGCTAAAAATTCCTTTTGGGGCAAGAGTAAGCTTTTAGCACTTCTTTTTTCTAGTGCATTTGATAAAGAAGAGTTTTCACCTGAAGAAATTGAAGAGCTAAAAAACAGTAACGAAATGGATTCAATGATGGATGAATTAGCTAATTATCTTCCAGGGGTAAAAGGTGTTCTTATAGATGAGCGTGACCAGTACTTGGCAAGTCATATCTGGAAAGCTGACGGAAAAAAAATTGTGGCAATTCTTGGTGCGGGGCATTTATCTGGTGTGGAGCGTTGGCTGAAAGAAATTGCTACAGGTGAAAAATCAAGTGATACGGCTTCAATTGAACAAGTGCCACCCAAAGGTATGGGCGCAAAAATTGTAGGGGCTGTTTTCCCTCTTGTTATAGTGGGTTTAATAGTAGCAGGTTTTTTTACAGGTGGTGCAAGCATGTCTGTAAATATGATTGTTCGCTGGCTTTTATGGAATGGTTCTCTTGCAGCTCTTGGGTGTGTTTTGGCCTTAGCTCATCCGCTAACAATACTGTGCGGTTTTTTTGGAGCCCCTCTAGGAACTCTAAATCCTTTTTTAGCAGTGGGTATGTTTACTGGAATAGTTCAGGCTTGGTTAAAAAAACCAAAGGTATCGGATATGGAAAATTTGGTACATGATGCAGGTTCTTTAAAAGGTATTTATCATAATCGAATAACTAGAGTTCTTCTTGTCTTTTTTTTATCAAGTCTAGGTGGAGCTATAGGAAATTTTATTGCAGTTCCAGCTCTTATTAGTACCTTGACAGGCTAAAAAAAGGTATAAAATTTAAGGTTTGCTTAAGGCATTTACTATAAGATGCTAGTATCAAAGATTCTTAAGGGGTTTTTATGCAAGTTTCTTACAGACATATCTTTTTGGTTAGCCTCTGTTTGATGTGTTTTTCAAATGTATGGGCTCTATCAGAAGGTGTTATCAAAAGTAAAAAAGCCAATTCAATGGATCATTTTCTTAATGGGTATATACAGCACGATTTAGGCTTGCAAGAGGCTAAGATTGCGGTAGCAAAAGCCGAATTAACTCTTGAGCAAACAAATATAGAAAGTGGCCTTAATGTTAGTTTGTCGACTGGCAACTCGTCGGTACTATGTAATAATGAACTTTCTTTTATCTCACATCCCTCTTTGGATGTGTCTTTACCAACAAAAAACAATACTTCAGTTACACTAAGTCTGCCAACAAAGGTAGTGGTAGGAAGCAAGAAGACGCTTGCCTCCGTTGAGAAAGCTGGTGTGAGTATTGGTAGAGATATTTTTTCAGGGAAGGATACCCGTGCTAATTTGGCAATAGAAAAAGCTGCACATGGGTTAATAGAAGCTAAAC
>DASRMY010000183.1:0-2584 GCA_035647695.1 Treponemataceae bacterium
TATCTATAGTAATATGTCGCTTTATTTGTCTGCCACCAGATTCACTCATACCTCGCCAGTTTTTAAATGATGAAGAAACAAGGCTATAAATGGGAACGTTTACGAGGGTTTTATCCCAGTTTTGGATTGTTACAGTTTGCAATTTAATGTCAATAACATCGCCGTCTGCACCATGCTCCGGAATACTCACCCAGTCGCCAATTCTAATCATATCATTTCCTGATAATTGAATAGCGGCTACGAGCCCAAGAATCGAATCCTTAAACACAAGCATGAAAACTGCCGACAGCGCACCAATTCCGGTTAAAAGACCAGTAATCGATTTATTCATAAGCGTAGATATAATTAACAGTATACCTATAATAACTACAATGACTTTTATTATCTGGGTAAATCCTTTAATTGGTCGATGTCTAGATATTTCATATCGAGAATAAATAACATTTATGGCAGTAATAAAAGAAGCAATAGCAGAAAGAAGAACAGCAATTAAGCCTGAAAGAAGTACCCGTTGAAGAAAAAACTCTAGCAATTCAGTATGTTTAAACACAATCGGATTTAAAAAATACATTATTAACAAGGGAAAAATCCAAACAAGTCTTTTGGCTAGACCAGTTTCAAGGAGAACATCATCCCATTGTGTTTTTGTCTTTTTAACTATTTTAGCTATAATTGGTAGCATAATTTTTTTAGTAATTATGTTAATACTAATGCCGACTAAAACAAATGCTACAATTAAAATACTAAACGATAATAATTCTGCATAAAAAGATGAAAAACCAAGGGTAACAAAAAAATCAATTATAATCTTATCCATGTCTATACTCCCATTTAGCAATTAGTATCATTCAGTGTACATTAAAATAGATTTTATTTAAACCAACTACTATGTTTATATATATAAATCATCCCTAGCTTGATAGCTCTTTAATAGTAAGCTATAATGAAGACAACAGAGCTGTAATATTGTTACGCGTGTTGTACCAATACTTAACATTGCAATCTTTTCTAAATACTTGTTTCCTAGTAACACCATTCAATTTTTGACTGCAAAACATCATGCTCATTTTTACTAGGGAACAATTTTACAAGGAGTGTAAATTATGTTTAAACGAATACTGGTATCTCTTGACGGGTCAAGTTTTGCAGAGCGTGCGTTACCACATGCAGAAAAAATAGCACGCATGTTTGGTTCTAAAATTATTCTTTTACGAGTTTTAGAAACCACTGGAGAAATTAATCAACCGCAGGCAGTTGATCCGTTAATATGGCAAATTAAAAAAAATCAAGCAGAAGAGTATCTCAAAGAAACAGCAAACAGTGTAAAAAAGCGTATCTCCAATAAAGGTGCGGATGTCGAATACGATCTTCTTCAAGGAAAACCGTCTGAGAACATTATTACGTTTGCTCACAATGAGAATATTGACTTACTCGTTATGTGCACCCATGGCTGGGGAGGCTTTTCCCGCTGGAATCTGAGCAGTGTTACACAAAAAATAATTAATCGAATATACCTTCCCGTACTGCTTATAAGAGCGTATGAAGAAAGTGAAGCTGCTGAAACTAACATATCGTATCGTCGAATTCTTATGCCAGTTGACAGTTCACCTCGATCTGAATGTGCCTTTTCTGCTGGTATACGATTCATAAATGGAGAAAACGAAGCTGCAAAAACAATCAATGCAGAGTCAAAGAAAGAACAGGTAGAACCACACTTGTTTTTAACTACTGTTATTCGTCCACCAGAAATACCTGTACCAGAACCTCATGCAGAAGATATTCGAGCTCTTGTCGATCAATTTATGCAAGTTAGCAAGGATGCTGCACAACAATATCTTAATCGCATTAAATCACAACTGTCTGTACCTTCTAAAATAAAAATTATAGAACATCATATTATATCACAAGCGCTCCAGAGAGTGGTTGAAGAAGAGAATATTGATCTAATAATAATGTGTGCACACGGATACACTGGCCATTATAATTATCCTTACGGCAGTGTTGCAAGAGAAATGCTAGAATTTGGAGCAAAACCAATTTTAATTATACAAGACATTCCGCTTTGTCAGGTTCGTTCGTCGGACTCTGAAATTGCGGCACAAAAAACAGGGAGCGCAATTGATGATAGATGATAAAAGTTACAGCACACTTGGTGAAAGAGCAGCGTTTATCGATCATCTGACAGATAATATACAGAACAGCAAGACTGCTAATTCCCGAAATAACAGGCTTTCATACGAAGCCATGATTAGAGACTTAGATAGTATTAATGCGTGGCTTAAAACAACGTATCAATTATTCAAAAACGCAAACAAACCAAACGCAAGTATATCGTATGCTTCTGAATGGGTATTAGATAATTACTACATTATAAAACGAAACGTACGACAAATAAAAAAAGACCTATCAGCAGGGTTTTATAACAATTTACCCAAGCTGGTAGGGGGAGACATGGATGGATGTCCCAGAGTTTTTGTTGTTGTTGCTAATGCTCTAGCACATCAAGATTTACTATTTGAGTCTACAGATTTTGAACAAATTATAATCGAATTACAAAAAAAGATTCCATTGCAAACATCTGAAA
>DASRMY010000184.1:0-5015 GCA_035647695.1 Treponemataceae bacterium
CCATTGCAAACATCTGAAATTTGGGCAATTCCTATATTTTTACGCTTTAGCATGCTTCAAAATCTATCTGAAACGTTACGAGTAATAATCAAACCCGAAACAGATCCTGTTTTGCCAAAAATAGATCAATTGCTCCCTTCTCTTATAAATGCACAAGAAAATGCCAGCACATCTGATCAGAGAACAGTATTGGGTAATAGAGTCGCAAATATTATACATAGCATGCGCTCTGTTTTAGAACTGGACTGGAATGATTTCTTTGAAAAAGTGAGTGTTCTTGAAAAATTATTACAAGAAGATCCAGCGGGTATATATGCTGACATGGATTTTAAAACCCGCGATTTATATCGTAAAAAAATTGAAAAACTAGCTCGCAAAAGTAATCACACGGAGATAGAGCTAGCAAATTGTTTACTAAAACATTCTCGCCAGTTTTCCCTAAAAGAGACAAGCAGCAAAGATTCTGATTCTACAAAAAACATCCATATTGGGGAATTTCTTATTGGCAAACACTGCAGATATTTTGAAAAAGAAATTAGCTACCACCCAGGATTTAAAGCAACAATCAACAACTGGATACTGAGACATGGCAAAGGAGTATACTTAAGCTCTGTGCTTTTTTTAGCCTTATTGTTTATATCGCTGTTTGTATACTTTGTTGGCATTCCGCAGCTTTTTCAAAATGGGGTACGTCAACACGTAGCCACCCCGTGGGATTTTGCACTTAATTTGGTTGGTGTACCTATACTTCGGGTAATAGTTATTATTCTTGGGATAGTTATGCTCATACCTGCTTTTACTATGGCAACGAGCTTTACTAACTGGCTCATTACGCATCTTATTCCACCTCGAGTTTTACCCAAAATGGAATTTGAGGATTACATACCAAGAGAGTTTAGCACAATCGCCGTAATACCAGGAATGATTGCTTCCAATGAGGATGTAGATTCCTTGGTGTTTCAAATAGAAAAACACTATTTACGCAATCCAGAAGCTGGATTCCAATTTGCCATATTAACTGATTTTACCGATGCTGATAAACAAACACGCACACAAGATGCTAAACTTCTTTCATATGGGCAAGCACAAATAACAAAGCTTAATAAAAAATATGCTCATCTTCCTATTACGAATGAAACAAACCTCATAAAAATTAAAAAACAAAGCATAGAGCGTTTTTTCTTTTTACATCGCAAAAGGCTTTGGAACCCATCTGAGCAAAAATGGATGGGCTGGGAACGCAAGCGGGGTAAATTACATGAATTTAATAAACTTATACGAGGAAATCAGGAGCATTCTTTTATTTCATTAACAGATGAATTACAACAAAACCCGCTTGCCTTAAATCATGTCAAATACGTAATTACTCTAGACGATGACACTATACTTCCAATCGGTGCAGGAAAAAGGCTTGTAGGAACAATGGCACATCCCCTTAACCAACCTGTTTTTTCTAAAGACAATACCATTATCTCTGGCTATACTATTTTACAACCCCGTATGGAAATACATCCTAAAAGCACGAGCAAATCTTGGTTTACTCGACTTTACACTGGAGATACTGGTCTCGATATTTACACGCTGGCAGCATCTGATCCGTATATGGATCTTATTGGAGAAGGTATTTACGTCGGAAAGGGAATTTATGATCTAGATGCCTTTGAAAAAAGCATAAACGATTACATACCAGAAAACACCATACTCAGTCATGATTTGCTCGAAGGCACTATGGGACGAGCTGGGTTGGTAACAGATATCACCATGATAGAATCGTACCCACCCAATTATATGGTAAAAATGCTACGGCAACACCGCTGGATACGAGGCGACTGGCAACTGCTCCCTTGGTTGCTCAGATCAAAAAACAAAAGCCACGGCTTTAATTGCATAGATAACTGGAAGGTTTTTGATAACTTACGTCGTTCTTTAGTAGCACCTGCCCTCGTCTTTATTTTTATACTTGGACTGATTATCGCCCCCTGCCTCGCGTTGCAATGGACATTAATTCTCATTTTTACCCTCGGCATTCCCTTGCTTACGAGTATAACACAGACTGCTATGCAAATTATAGAAGGAGAAGAAACAAGCCTTGCTGTTCGGCCTTTAAAACGAACATTTCTGCTCTGGCTCGTTTCAATTTCTTTTTTAATATACGAAACCCATATTATCACTAACGCTATTTTTACCACTCTGTATCGTTTGCTTATAAGTCGAAAAAATTTATTACAATGGACTCCTGCAGCTCAAACAGCACGGCTTTTTAATAAAAAAGAAAATGTTATTTGGAAAAAAATGTTAGGTTCACTCGCCCCTGCACTATTACTGGGAATTGGACTACCAATTGGTTTTTATGTAATAACTGGCAGTATACTCTATGCATTGTTTTTTGCCAGCCCTGTACTTTTATTATGGCTTATAGCACCTTTTATAGCCTACCTGATAAACCGTCCTATTATTGAGCGTACAACTGAACCACTTACGCAAGAAGAAACTGCTTTGCTTCGACAAGTAGCTCGCAGTACATGGGGGTTTTTCGAGCGTTTTGTAGGACCAGATGATAATTGGCTACCACCCGATCACTTTCAAGAAACACCAGAAGCAAAAATAGCTCATCGCACGTCTCCCACAAACATTGGCTTATTACTAACCTCTATACTTGGAGCTTACGACCTTGGATATCTGGGACATTTAGGTGTAACCACTCGTTTAAAAATGACAATCGAAAGCATGACAAAGATGGAACGATACCGTGGGCATTTTTTTAACTGGTATAACACCCTTAATCTGGAGGCATTACCTCCGCATTATGTCTCGACTGTAGACAGTGGAAACCTTGCTGCTTGTCTTGTTGTTGTATCACAAGCATGTAAAAAAAACCCCTCTGAAACCGTTTTACGCTGGGATCTATTTCATGGCTATCTTGATTTAGTTTCAAATCTTGCCGAGCTTCTTACTACAATAGGCAACACAGAAAAAAAAGAAGACATTAAAAAAATCGCTAAACGGCTTTCGCATATAACGTCCGAAATACATGAGGTAAAATTCAAACCAGAACAATGGTATTCAACATTCACCTATATAGAAGAAACACTTTATCCTGAAATAACCGAGCAACTCTTACGTATGATACAAAACACCGAAACTGTATTTGATCAGAAAAAACTGTCTGAATTAAAACTATTAGCCTTACAAGTCCAGCAACATCAACAACTTATCAAAAACAGTATTCAAGAGCTCATACCATGGATGCCCCTATTTGGGAAAATACCCCTGCAACTTCAAAAGCCTACACTAAAACCAATGCTACAAAAGCTATTAGAACAGCTACCCAATGACTTTGCATTAAATGACTATAAATCGATAACAGAACAAGCTCTTGTATCAATGTATGCTTTACAAAAAGAATATCAAATGCAAAAACAAACAGGTCATACTGACGATGTAGTTAATCCAGAAGAATGGCTTATTGCATTAGAAAAAGCAGTGCTGAATTCTCAAAAATCGGCTGAGCGAATTCTAAACGACTATAAAAACATCGCCATAACAGTAGACACTTTGTTTAACGAAATGGATTTTAGCTTTCTTTATAATCAACAAAAGCGTGTTTTTCATATTGGATTTAACCGTGACACTGGTTTATTAGACAATAACTTTTATGACCTACTCGCATCTGAAGCAAGAATTGCTTCAGTCATTGCAATAGCCAAGCGAGAAGTACCACAATCTCACTGGATATATCTTGCCAGACCAGTTACACGGGTAGAAAACATAAACACCCTGATTTCTTGGAGCGGTACAATGTTTGAGTATTTACTCCCGCCGCTTTTTCTACGCTCTTATTCAGGAACCTTATTGGCAGAAAGCGCCAAAGGAGCTGTTAAGCAACAAATTGCCTATGCAACAAGCAAAGGTATTCCATGGGGAATCTCAGAATCAGGATTTTATCGCTTTGATGCAGCAAATAATTATCAATATCATGCTTTTGGCGTACCTGGACTAGGATTAAAACGAGGATTGTCAAAGGATCTGGTAATATCACCTTATGCTTCTCTTATTGCCATAGGAATTGAGCCACAGGCTGTTATAAAAAACCTACATTCCTTAATTGATTATAACATGCTCGGATTCTACGGAATGTATGAAGCACTTGATTTTACGCACAAGCGCCTTTTGCTCAATCAAAAACATGCAATAGTAGCAGAATATATGGCACATCACCAAGGAATGCTCTTTATGGCATTTGCCAACTATCTGCATAAAGACATTATGGTTGAGCGAATGCATAGCGATCCGCGAATACAAAGTATAGAGTTGTTACTTCAGGAACAAGTACCTGCTGTTAGTGCTATTGAAGAAATGGATAAAGAGGACAATCAATTATTATATAGCCAAAACAAAGCTTTTACAGGTATAAGCCCCTGGAATGTTCCAGTTGGCACACCAATCCCCCAGGTACACCTCCTTTCTAACGGCAGTTTTCGTGTTCTTATTTCTAACATGGGAGCTGGTTATATCAGTTGGAAGGACAAAGACATAACCCGTTGGCAACCAGATACTGTGCTTGATGATTGGGGAAACTGGATATACATACAAGAACTCAATGACTCCAACCAAGACCAGAACAGGATATGGTCAGCAGCATCACAACCCCTACCAGAAATTACAGAAGAGCCAGAAGTGCATTTTCACTCACATATGGCAGTCTACCGGCGCGTTGTCAACGAGCTCGTTTCAGTAATGGAAGTTACTATTTCTCCAGATGATCCTGTAGAAATTCGTAGAATTAATTTGCAAAACGACAGTAAAAGACAACGCTCACTAAGAATAACTTCTTATGGCGAAGTATCTCTTTCTACACACGCAGCTGACAGCCAACACCCTGCATTTAACAAACTTTTTATAGAAAGCGAGTATTGTAGAGAGCTCGGATTACAAATCTTTTCACGCCGACCACGGGCAAGTAATGAAACACCTCTTTTGATGGGACATATGCTTATTTCTAATAATAATGAAAT
>DASRMY010000185.1:0-16777 GCA_035647695.1 Treponemataceae bacterium
CAACAGGATTAACGACACTTTCAGGTGACATAACGACAACAAGTGGTGGTAATGTAACTTTTAATAATGCAGTAACAATAGCAGGTAATGTAACAATAAATACGAGTGCACCAAGTAGTGGGTATGTTTTATTTAATGACGCAGTTAGTGGAAATAAGGATTTAACTGTAACTACTGGCAATGGGGCAGGAGACGTAACCTTTGGTTCAACAATAACTGAGGTGCAAGTGCTAACGCTCACAGCGGGAACTGGTACGGTTCGTTTTGCTGGCGATGTTGGAACTACGACAGAAGCTCTTAAGAGTATTAGTGTCATATCTTCTAAGTTTGTGAACATGAAAGGTGCTAATTATTTTACTGCTGATGGGCAATCCTATACAGCTACAAGTGGTGTTTGTTATCTTTCTTCTTCTGATGGCACATGGCAAGCAGGTGGGGTTACACTTACAAATACCGATCTATATTTAGATTTTAGTGGGACTCTTATCTTAAATGCAGACAATGATAGCGAGGGCAAAAATATAACTTGTCAAAACTTCTATTTTTTCAATGGAGAGCTTGATATATCAAGTCAAAAAATAGAAACATCAGAAGATTTTGTTGTTTTCGGTACAACATATAGTGCTGATGATATAAATTGGGATGGTACTGATACTCGGTGGGCATACTATTTTGATTCAGAGCCTGCATATTATCCAACTAATGCTACATATTCTTCTCCTGTTCTTGAGTTTGGAGTCGGTGGTACAACAGCAACGTTCGATCTTACTGATGCTATAATAACAACTGACAGTGATGGTGACGGACGTGGTAACTTCTATAATAATGGTGCTAATATGGACAATGGTGCATTTACATTGAATCTTCCTAATAACAGTGATAGTAATCCATTGTTTAACAATACAAATACAGTAACTTTTTTTCAGTGGGGAATCCCATATGCGGTTGCTTTTAATATGCAGGTTGCGTCTTCAACTGCCAATGGTGCTTATGTGGCAGCGGCAACAACACAAGCGGTTACTGATAGTTCAGGTAATACAAACTGGCAGTTTGAATATCCGAAAATTATCACAGCCTATACAGTTTATGATGATGTCATATACGTAAAATTTAATATGGATATAGAAAATTCAGGTGGCGAAATCAATTCAACAATAGGTAATATATATTGTAATGACGATCCTCCGTATTGGATTGAAGGGGCCTATTCAGATGCTGATTGCACAACGAGCATAAGTTCAAGTGATTCTTGGCAACTTGATGGACAGGATCCTTTTGTTGCAAATGCTTTTTATATAAAATGCTCAGAAACTTGGAATACTGATGCGACGGGAACAGCGGCTGGAGCAGTGGAAAGTACCGATCGTTCTGGAGATCATAAAAACATAATTCCTAGTTTATCTATGCTCGAAGGTGTTTTATATGCAGCTGAAGGTAAGACTATGTGTGCTAATTATGGTGAAAACACTGCTGGTGTCTATACTGCTGTAGACGATTACTGTGCTCCTGTTCTGGTAAAAGCCTTTATTGGACAAGAAAATCATATTGAACCAGGTGATACCCCAACTGTAACACAGCCAACCTATGATGCACATAACTTTATTGAATTACGATATTCAGAACCTGTAAACTTTGCGTCTGCTGAAGCACCATCTGATTCTAGTATTAAACCATCTGATTCTAATGTTAAAGCGACTAGTGAAAATGGCAAAATTACAAATGAAAACAATGGACTAAAAATTAGTGGTTTGGTAGAAATCAGTGACGGCAGGTTAGAGACAGGTTCTCGTACCTTCGATAATGTAACTGTGCTAGAATCTGATTCTCTTGTTCATGCGTTATATCGTAATTTTCCATTAATCCTTGGTGCAAATGCTACGGAGCAAACGCATCGTATTAGACTTGGAATCGCTGCCTATGTTGATGGCTCAATTAGCGTAAATGGCAAAGACTATCATTTTTGGCCTGGGTTTATAAATTCAATTACAGCCCCGACAGGTGTAGTTAGTCCTATTTCTCCAGCGAGCCCCGTTGTTAGTGATGTACAAGGTGTTTTTTTAGATTCAACTTCGACAACAAATCATACTTTACCTGAAATAACCATAGAAAGCACTACTGTAGACACTATTTATTCTGGCTGGGATTGTGTCAAGCCTGGCATTGCTCCATTTCGTATGAAACTAAAAGGTGAAGATGATATGGATGAAGGTTTTTATGAAATACAAGTTGCTTCAGATGATAATACAAATGTAAATAAAGTTGAAATTCACTTTTTAGACAATAACATTGATGACTTTGAATTATTAAATTTTGAATGGTTTTCAAAAGAGGGCTGGTATATTGATCTTGCAGTGTCACCAACACAAACAATACCTCTAGATGATCGTGGTGGCAGCAGATTTAGTCAGTCATCAGATTTAAGTCAGACTGGTTTAGGTGGTATTCGTTTTTGTTCTTTATATAATTCACTCGAAAAATTTACAATTATGAATATAACAGAAAATGCACATCTTACACTTACTCATACAGGTGCCTATAACCAAAAAACCTCTCGATCAGATTTTTTTGGGGAACATGGCTCTTCAATTGCAGATAATGCGTATGTGCAATTAGAAGTTGTACAAGATTCGAAAAACCAACTCGATAATGATTTCAGTCTATCATATTCTGGTACTGGTTTTGTTACTGATTTAGCTGGTAATAGGCTTAGTGATATTGATGAATATCCTTCTCCAACCAAAATTCCGCCTTCTTTTATGTTTAGCCTAGCACCAGTAGGTTCTAATAATATAATGGTTTCTTTTACAAAACCTATCGTTTTTAATGATGATGACATTATGAAGCTTAGAAAAAAAAGAGAAGAAGGATATAATGATGGTGATGCTAATACGTATAAAGAATGGGTCGTTCGATCTCTTGAAATACGTACGCTAGAAGATGATACTATTATTGACTATGATAATTGGCCTGATGCAAGTCTTGTGTATGAGACAACTAGATCTAGTGGTATATTAGTTCCGCTTACCCAGTCTATACAATATGAAGATTTAAAAAATTTAAATATCAGTATTGTTGAATTTAATATTCCAGGTGTAGATGAGAGTACTGTTAGTGGCCTACCTACACCGCAATCACGAATTTATGATAGGCAGCATAATGCTCTTAAATCTAGCGAAGTTCATTGTTTGTCAGACTTTGCATTAAATGTTGTTAATGTACAGTATGCATATGACAATAGTTTTTCTGTTCAAGCAGATGAAAACGCAATTATTACACCCATACAGGTTCCAGGATTATATGGAGAAGGAACATATGCAATACGTGATTTTTCTGGTTCTGGTAATAATACCAATCGGGCAGTTTCAGAGCATGATATAACAATTGTTGCAAATATATTTGGAGGAGAAAATCAAGGTGTTCCGTCAGATAAAGTTGTGCTTATTTGTGACAACGATATAGATACGCGTTCAGTTTCACAAGATTATAATGAGGCAACTAATTTTAATAAACGTGTTTGGGTTCCCGCGGTTATCAATTCGCTCAGTGCTATTGCAAATACTGGTTCAAACACGGTAGACCAACATACAGAAGATGCTAATAACGAGACACGTCGATTTACCATTCCAAATGCACCGAACAATGTAGATTCATTCAATTATACGG
Source organism: Treponemataceae bacterium (assembly GCA_035647695.1). GTDB lineage: Bacteria > Spirochaetota > Spirochaetia > Treponematales > Treponemataceae > CETP13. The sequence goes on from DASRMY010000185.1 coordinate 3,664, forward strand.
CTGGGAGTGAGGTACAGTTTTTATTTAAATTTCAAGATGAAAATGGAGATGATATTTGTGTTGATCATGATGGTGATGGTGTTCCTGATGCTCCCTTGTATGCATTGCGGCTTATTGACCCTACAGATACAAGTAGTTTTGATTTATGGTCAATTTTACTTACCGATGTACAGCGACAGCGTGGTGGGGTAACGATATTAAATAATGTTATAAACGTTTTAAATAAAGAACAAACGGTTATTGAGGTAGATGTAAAAAACGAAGGGAATCTAGCTGTTAGTGTGCTTACTCTTGATGGTAATATTATAAAAACATTAGAGAGAGGGCGGGTTAAAAAAGGACTCCATTATTATTATTGGGACGGAACAAATAATGCTGGGAATAGCGTTGCTCGAGGACTATATTTTATAAGAATAACCGGAAAAGGAATAGATGAAACGCGTAAAGTTATGTGTGTAAAATAAAAAATCTACTTTGAACCAGCTTTTATACATAACAGTCTCACTTGACAAGCAATGCTTTAGTATGCAAACTGCCAATATGCCAAAAAAATTTCGAAAAGATACTCGATATGAAAAATATGGGCGTATTGCTGCTCAATCTATTTGTGTTTTTCAGGGTGTTATTTTAGATATTAGTTTGAAAGGTTGCCGAGTTCGTTTCCCAGCTTTATTAAGCCCAGATACAGAAACTGATTATGAATTAGTCTTAAGTTTTTCAGAGCGAGATGCCCCTGATTCGCTTATATTATTGGCTCATATCCAATGGGTAGAAAAAGGGACAGATTCTACAGAGATAGGGTTTTGTTTTTTTCACTCGCCAGATACAAAAAAACTCGCATCATTTATAGAACAGCTCAGCTTTGATTATGAGGAGACCTTGTGTCCGAAATAATAACTCCGCTTACAGGTGTTGCTTTTTTAGCTTTCCCTGAAATGAAGGAACGACTTTTACGGGAACTAAAAGCACGTTTTCCAGATATGTCGACTCAATACAAAGAATATGGCGATCTAATATATTGTCCTGATTGGCAGCTTGCTCATGGGACAATAAAAACACCCTATGGCTCTTATAATTTGCCGTATTGGGCTAAAATTACATATCTAGAACCTTTTTTAGCAGAATTTGAATCAATAGGAATGGCGGCACGACTTTTAAAACAAATGCAACGTAATTGGGCTCCATACCAATATACACAGTTTAGGCGAGCAGCTCTTATTCAAGAAACGCTCCCTTATATTAATTTAAAAACACGCAGGTTTCCATGTTCAATTCCAGCTTCAAATATTGGAGCATACACTAATATAGATAAAAATAATCTGATTGCTTCAGCAAAGACCAGCAGTTACTTGCCAACGGGTACTATTGTCCTTGAAGAAGATCATATAAACCCTCCTAGTCGAGCGTATTTAAAATTACAAGAGGCTCTTATTCTTAGTTCTAGCATAGGTGGAGGCTGTTTTAAAATGCCCATTAATGAGAATGAATTACCACAACCATATGCTGTGCCATTACCTTCAAAAAACATGCGTTGTCTTGATGCTGGTGGTAGTCCTGGTGGCTGGACATGGGTTTTACGGCAATTTGGATGTGATGTTACAGCTATAGACCGTACTGAGCTTTCACCTTCTTTAATGGCAGATAAAAAAGTAAGTTTTATAAAACATGATGCATTTTCACTCACTCCCGAACAACTAGGTGTTTTTGATTGGATTTTTTCTGACATCATTTGTTATCCTGAACGCCTACTAGAATGGATACATATGTGGATTGATAGTAAAGCCGAAACAAATATGATTTGCACGATTAAAATGCAAGGCGAAATAAACTGGGGTACTATTGCACATTTCGCAAATATTCGACATAGTAGAATAGTACACCTTAACTACAACAAGCATGAGTTTACTTGGATTTATACGAGGTAGACTCATAAAGGATAAATTCAAGCAAACAGAATGAAATACGACAAGAATTCACCAATTCAAATTATACAAAATCTCAAGAAAGAACTATCAGATTCTTCTATACATGTTAGTGAATTGGAGTTAGTTGAAAACATTCTTAACCGAAGAGAAGCAGTATATAAAACTGCCTTTAAATCCTTGCACAAAGTAATATGGTCGTATGATTTTTCAACAGGTGTCTTACATACAACTCCGAGCTCACGTTCATATTTTGCAGGGGAAACATCCATTCCAAATTTCTTAGATGACACTGTTGTATTAAACCTTGTTCATCCAGATAGTATAATTGATTTAAAAGAACTTAAAAGGCAATTAATTAGTAAAAGCTCTCAGGGGAGAGCTGAAATTCGTCTTCCAGATAAAAAAGGAAAGGAGTTTTGGGGGTTAGTGTCTTTTCAAACATGTTTTAATGAAAAAAAAGAGCCTTTGTACGCGGTTTTTATTGGCGAAGACATTAGTGAAATAAGAAAAACACATTTGAAATACCATGAAAACCTCGATATGCTATTAACAATATCAGAAGACATTGTTATGTCCGCGAAGGTTAATATTACTGAAAATAAAACAGAGTACTTTGCAAAACGGTCTGAAAATATGAAAAACAACGCTGCTGGAGAGACTGTTGAGCAGTTAGCAACACATTTATTAGCAGGTGTGTGTGACAATGAAGCTAAAAAAAAATTAGAAAGTATGTTTGACCAAAACTTTTTGCTCAAATGTGCATCATACGGAGGCTATGATCGCCCATACAACTTTAAGTATACTATGCCAGATGGAATTATTAAATGGATGGAAGGCGTTATTCGTTTTTTACATCAACCTTCAGGATGGTATGTATATTATTACCTGCGAGACATAGATCATCTAAAAAGAATAGAACAAGATCTTGAAAAACAAGCTAAACATGATAAACTGACCGGTATTTATAATAGAGAAACTGCTCTAGACTTAATTAAAAAACTTATTACTAAGGAACACGACAAGTTTTTTGCGCTCTTTTTGTTTAATATAGACAATGTAACACAACTCATACGTAATGATGGGTATGGTGCCGCTGAACAAGTTTTAGTTGAGCTCAGTCATCTTATTACAATGCGACTTACTGGAGAAAAAATTATAGGAAGAATGAATGGGTTCGAAATCATTGTCCTTGTTCGTGGAAAACGGTCCCATGATAAAGCAAAAAACTATGTAAAAAAAATAATAGCAGATATGAACCAGAAGGCTCGATTTCCAGATGTTTTTTTTAAAGTCTCTGTTTCTGCAGGTGTTTGTTTCGCTGATCCAAAGGCTAAAAGAAGCTATACATGGTATTTGCAAAACACGAGATTAGCCCTAGATGCAGCAAAAAAAAGTGGAAAAAACACCTATAAGGAGTTTGGTAACCAGTATACAGAAGTATCAAAAAAAGAAATTGATAAATCACGTAAAATCATTGAGGACATTACATCTCAGAAAAAAAACGCTTTTTTTGATTCACACAAAATTCAAACAAAAAACATCGAGTTTACCAACTGGGCTAATCAACAGTTTTTTCGATTACCATTAAACAAGGCGCTCGAGTTAATTCTCGAAAAAGTATGTCGTTATTATAATGCGGATAGAGCCTTTGTGCATTTTGCCATTCCTGGAACATTAGAACTAGAGTCAAGTGAAATGTGGCAAAAAGAATCAATAAGAAACATTAGCTTTCCTTCAGAAGAAGAGGTGAAAAAGATTTTTAAAGAGTTGCTTGGTATGCTACAAGATGGTGAATCTCTTTTATGTAGTTCAATTGAAGACATAAAAAAAACACATGCTAATGTATATAGTTTTTTAAAATCTCTTCAAACAAATTCTTGCTTTAACTACCCAATACCTATTGATGGAGAAATAAATGGATACCTTGGAATTGATAATCCTCGGAAAAATTTACAAACCCTGGAAGTTTTAATTAGTATTGCTACTATTGTTGGTCTACAGAAAAAGATAAATCGATTAGAAAAAAAAGTAGGTTATTTTCAACATTATGATGTGATAACAGGAACTCGTAATAGATTAAGTTTTACAAAATATATTAATAATTTAAATATAAATACACTTTCATCGCTTGGCATTGCTGTAATGAGCATTAGTAATTTAAAAACACTTAATAATGCCTTCGGACGCGGGCGCATAGACTTTTTATTACGATTTATATCTCAAACGCTTTGTAAATATTTTGAGGAAATAAGTGTTTATAGGCGTTCTGGAAATGAGTTTATCATAGTGCAAAAAAATATAGATTTTGATGCATTTGAAACCCGCTTAGAAAAAATTCAAGAAGAGATTTCTGTTTCATATGAAGACGTTTTTGCAATTGGTTCTGCATGGAGTGACAATGAAATAGATGTAGATTCTCTTATTTTTAAGGCCGATAGTATTCTACAAATAAATAATCAAGATAAAATTAAAAATGTTGTTTTTGATGATACTGGGCTTATTAGAGATTATTTTAAACAATTAAAAGAGGAAATACTAAAGGGTCAATATTCTCTGTATTTACAGCCAAAAGCGCTTTTTTATGATCGATCAATTACTTCTGCAGAAGCACTCGTCCGTCATCACGACGCTGAAGGCAAGCTTGTTATGCCTGCTATGTTTATTAGTAAGCTAGAAAACATAGGCCTTATCCATCTCATTGATTTTTTTATACTTGAGGAAGTATGCAAGTTTCAAGAAACACAAAAAAAACGTGGACGAAAAGTGCCTGCGATTTCATTAAATTTTTCCCGACGGACACTTGTAATAAAAAATCTCATAGATAAAATGACTGAAGTTACAAACAAATATGATGTTGAACGTAGTAATATAGAAATTGAAATTACAGAATCTGTTGGGGATGTTGAACAAAAAACAATTAGCGCACTAGGTAAAAAAATAAAAGAAGCTGGATATAGACTTTCACTTGATGATTTTGGTTCCCGTTTTTGTAATATGGCAGTTCTTTCAAGTATGGAGCTGGATGGGGTTAAATTAGACAGGAGCTTGGTAAAGGATGTCTATGCAAGTGAGCGCTCTCGGTATGTGATAGGAAATTTTCTTAATGTATGTCGCCAGCTTAGTATAGTGAGTATTGCCGAAGGCGTTGAAACAGAAGATCAATTTAAGGTTTTAAAAGATATGGGATGTGATTTTGCTCAAGGATATTTATTTAATAAAGCTATCCCGGCAAGTGAATTTGAAAAAATATATTTATAAACTTTTCTTTTGTCAGGCAAAAAGATAGGCATGTGTACAAATATCAAAAGAAACATATCATTGGTGCTGTTGGCTTCATGCCGTGTATGCCCAAAATAATGTGATAGTAGTTTCTGGCGAAGAAACCCTTTCTTGTATAGAGAAACTTACAAAAACCTTACCAACTCTTTTAATGGAAGAATCAATACGCCGCGACCGTCTGTTTTTGAATAATTCACTTTGTTTAATTCGGTAATAAAAATATAATCTTCGCCGTTTTCATGTCGTATACGGCAAGAAGAGGCAACGCCGAAACCTTCAATTTTTATATGGTACACAATTTTTTCATCCGGCCAATACATTTTTATTAAATTTGAGGGTGGATCTGCAATCCACAGGTTGTTTTGTGAGTCAATACAAAAATCATCAAAGCCTTCAAGGATTTTACTTTTTCCGAGAACTGTATGAGAGGTCTCGCTTGCAAAATCAAATTGAGAAATCCCAGTAAACACTTCACTATAAAACAAGGAATTTGTTTTATCATCATAAAACAATCCATTAACAGCCTTTGTTTTTGTAACAAGCGTATCGCCCGTTTTTCCGCCAATGTTAATAATTGATCCTTTAGGATATAGCATATTAAAATTGCTTGTTGCAATATATAACTCACCGTGAGCGTCCGTAGCAAATCCATTTAATCCAGAGTAATTATTTGAAATGCGTTCAATATTCTGTAAATCAGATGACATTTTAAATACTGAACCGCCGGGTTTAGGCCAGTTTTCTAAGCATACTCCCACAAATAATTCCGTATTTAAATCATTTGCCCAGGCTAAGCCCAATGCACTCTTTCCAATTTTTTGTGAATCTTTTACTACATACTCATTCTCAATCTCATCTTTTTTCACACGATGAATAAAACCGTGCAAATCTGTAACATAAAAATCACTTGAGGTATTACTTAAAAGAATATTTTCAGGCGCAGTAATACCAGTAAGCCACTGCACATTCCCTAAGGTGCTAATATCGATTGTGACATTTTTGCTTTTTTCTAAATTTGCAAACATACATACAAGCCATATCAGGACAGCTCCAAGTATCAAGCTAATTACCGGAACAAGAATCCTTTTTTTCATTGCCAAACCTCCCCTTATAAATATTTTTTACCTTCACCGCCTCGCAGGCAGGCAACAACTTCAACAAAGGGTTTAGCCGGGCTCATATCTACCTTTGGCAAAAGCACTTCTTCAACTTGAAAATAGCCCACATCTGAGGTCATCTCAATCGAAATGCGCACCGGGCTCGGATCGCCCTTACTAATAATAACCTTTTCTATCGAATTAGACGAATATTTGTGAATGTCTCCAACTCGTGGCTCCGAACTCAACACCATAGGAATTCGGGCGCGCCCCTTTTCCATATCGCAGCCGTCTGCAATTAAAATTAACCCCGCTTCCAGCGAATGAATTCGCCTACTTGCCATGTGTCCAATAATTCCTTCAAGGGCAAGGGCGCGAATAATAACCCGCTTGCCAAGGTTCGAAGGAAAAACCTGCTCCAGCGTCCGGTCTATTAAAGGCAGGGCCAAAGTCATGCTGTACAATTCATGATCCTGCCTGCCTATCGCCATGCCAAGGTCATGAAAAAAAGCCGCGAGTATAACCGCCGTCATGCTATCATCGAGCGTCCCCGCATTTTCAGCCTCCAAATTCGTCTTCACCCCCGCCTCATGGAGAAGGTTTAACATGATAACTGCATTTCGCGTAACCGTTCTCATGTGAACTGGCCCGTGATCATTATACCCAAGGCGTACAATCGAAACCGTGTTTGCATATTCTTGCATCAATTGGATTTCCTTGTCGGCCATCAAAATTTGCGCAGTCGCATAGGCCGCCGTCCCTGGCACTAGTTCATCGAGTATTTTTTTTTCTATTCCAACTTCTTTTGGTGATCTCATACCCTCAGTATACCCAGATATTTTCCTTTTGCAATGTTTTTGTAAAACCTGGAATTTAAATAGAGACAATACCATAGTAACGGATATGGTTTTATGGTGTTGCGTTATTGTGCAAGGCCGTAACAAAGGATCAATTGCAACAATCTTAGAGCGAGGGCATTTTTTTTTGTTGTTAGCCCATCCCATACGAGAAATAATATATGAGTAAATATATTATTTTTATTGCTCAGATTGACAAATCTTGTTATTATATGAGCTATGCTTAAAAAATTAAAAGAATTATCCAAGCAACATGAAGAGGTTTCTAAACTAATTCAAGATCCTGACTTGGTAAAAGACGTAAAACAATACAAAGATACCATGCGCAACTATTCTTACTTATCAAAAGTAATGGATGAGTATAAGAAGTATACAGAAGTATTAGACGGCATTGAAGAATCAAAACATCTTATATCCGAAGAAGATGATCATGAAATGCGTGAAATGGCACGTGAAGAATTAAAGAGTTTTGAAGAACAAAAGCCACAATTAGAAGAATCGCTTAAGACCTTACTAATTCCACCAGATCCTCTAGAAGAAAAAAATATAATTATGGAAATTAGAGGAGGAGCTGGGGGTGATGAAGCCTCGCTCTTTGCTGCAGATTTGTATAAAATGTATACTCGTTACGCGGAGCATAAAGGCTGGAAGTATGAGGTAATGAATGCGAGTGAAACTGAAGTAGGTGGGTATAAAGAAATTTCGTTTTCTATTAGTGGTAAATATGTTTATGGTTCTCTTCGCTATGAAGGCGGTGTTCATCGAGTTCAGCGTGTTCCCACCACAGAAACACAGGGGCGAGTTCATACTTCTGCAGTAACGGTGGCCGTACTGCCCGAAGCTGAAGAAACAGAAGTAGATATTAAATCTGAAGAATTACGAATTGATGTTATGCGTGCTGGTGGTCCTGGCGGGCAAAGTGTCAATACAACTGACTCTGCTGTACGTATAACGCATCTTCCCACAGGAATTGTAGTTATTCAACAAGATGAAAAAAGCCAAATAAAAAATAAAGCCAAGGCTATGCGTGTTTTACGTGCGCGTTTGTTTGAACATGAGGAAGCTAAAAAAAACGCAGAGCGTTCTGCTGCTCGAAAAAGTATGGTAGGTACTGGGGAGCGTTCTGAACGAATTCGAACGTATAATTATCCACAAAACCGTGTTACAGATCACCGTATAAATCTTACAATATATCATCTTGATCAAATAATGGATGGAAATCTTGAAGAGATAATTGATCCTCTTGTTATAGAAGCAAAAGAAGTTGCACTAAAAGATGCTCACTCTTAATTACTGGTAGGGTTGTTAAAAAGACAGTGTTATGACTATTAGAGAAGCTCGTGCTAAAGCAATTAGACAACTTAAAATGGTGCCAGATGCCGTTGGTGCTCATGTTAATCTAACGGCTACACCGCAGTTAGATATTGATGTTATATTACAGCATGTCACTGGACGTAGTCGCAGCTGGCTTTTAACGCACGATTCTGAAATTCTGACACAGGAAGAAACTTTTTGGAGTATGGTAAAAGACCGTAAGAAAGGGTTGCCAGTCGCCTACATTACAAATAGCAAAGAGTTTTTTGGCTATGATTTTTATGTAAGTCAAGATGTTCTTATACCAAAGGCAGATACAGAGCTTTTAGTAGAATTAGCCCTAGAAGATATACAAGAAAATTTACAAAAAAAAGCAATTGGTTCCGAATATCGGGTAAAAATAGCAGATATATGCACAGGTACTGGTTGTGTTGCAATTTCTATTTTAAAAAAAATACTAGAAAACAAACAAAATAGCTCATGTATCGATTGCTATTGTACAGATATTTCTGAAAAGGCACTTGGGATAGCACGTAGAAATGCAAACAATTTACTACCAATGAGCGTTTTAAAACACAGTCGTTTTGTACAGGGGAATCTTTGTGAGCCCTTATTTAAGGATCATTTAACTACATTTGATTATATTGTGAGTAACCCACCGTATGTGCCATCTTCTATAACAGATACGTTGCTAGAAGATGGTCGTAATGAACCACGTCTTGCGCTTGATGGGGATACATCTGTTTTTGATATAAATTTAAAACAATTTAAAACAACAGCTGATGGGTCAGGCATTATACAGCTTCTTGTTCCACAGGCCTACGAGTTGTTAGCAACAGGCGGAGTTTTTTTAATTGAAACTGGGGAATACAATGCTAAAAAAACAGCTGCTCAAATGGGTCAAGCTGGGTTTGAAGATATTAAAACTTTTTTTGATTTATCAGGTTTGCCACGAGTCACAAGGGGCGTAAAAAAATAAGCTGACCTGTTTTATAAAATTTGGTATAGTACGCATATGGAAATTAATCTAAGTTTAAATACAACAATTACCGATCCTGACACGTTAATACAGTTGTTCTTTGAAGAATTTCCTTCATATACCAAAGATCAACAAACGTGTATAAGTGAAGCGTGGTCGTTTTTGTTAGATAGTACAAAAACTCTTGCCCGTTCCTCTGGCAGTCCATACTTTTTGCATCCTATGCGAGTAGCTTGTATCCTTGCAGAAAACAAGCTTGATGCTGATACTATTATTGCTGCATTCTTTCATAATGTTTTGGCTTTAGAGAGCATAGAAGAAACAGAAATCCAAAAAAAATTTGGAACTTCTGTTTTAAATATTATTAAAGCTTCAACACGAATTACTAATTTACGGGTTAAAAATAAAACAGTGCAACAAGCAGACTCCTTTCGAAAAATGTTGTTTGCCATGGTAGATGATATTCGTGTAATTCTTGTAAAGCTTGCGGATCGTCTTGATCAATTACGAAATATAAAAACTGTTGCAATAGATGAGCAAAAATATTTAGCCCAAGAAGTTATCGATATTTGGGCACCGCTTGCTAATAGACTTGGAATGGCATCTTTAAAAGTAGAGATGGAAGATTTAAGCTTAAAATTTACAAATCCTGATGTATACCAACAAATAAAAAAAATAGTAGATTTTAAAAAAAGCGAAAGGGCTGAATATCTTACTCAAGCAGAAAAAGAAATTTATAAAGCAACAAATCGTGCTGGTTTAGAAGTTTCGGTAAATAGTCGTGCAAAACATTTTTATTCAATTTATCAAAAAATGCGAAAGCGTAATAAAGAGCCTGGCGATTTGTTAGATCTTTTGGCTATTCGTATTTTATGTAAAAGGTCAGCTGATTGTTATGTAATGATAGGCTTAGTACATAGTTTGTGGAACCCTCTAGAGGGAAGGTTTAAAGACTATATTGCTATGCCAAAACCGAATGGATACCAAAGTCTGCATACAACAGTTATCTGCGGCGGAAAGCCCCTGGAAATTCAAATTCGAACAGAGCACATGCATTCTGTTGCTGAGCATGGGGTTGCCAGCCATTGGCTGTACAAAAAAGGTGCAATCTCAGATACACTTGCAATTGAAAATCTTTCAATAATAAATCAATTAAAAAAATTACGTAAAGATCATTTAAATGACGAAGCTTATTTTAATGAAATAAAGTTAGAGTTGCTTGGGGATTCTATTTATGTTTTTACTCCGAAAGGCGACATTAGAGAACTTCCAAAAGGCGCTACAGCTGTTGATTTTGCGTATTCGATACATTCGCATATTGGACAAACAATTGTGGCTGCTAAAGCAAATGATCATATTATTCCTCTTTCAAGCCCTTTGCAAAATACTCAAATTATAGAAATTATAACAAGCCCTCAAGCTCATCCAACACAAAACCAACTGCAATTTGTAAAAACAACTCGTGCTCGAAGTAAAATGCGTGCATGGCTTGCTGCAAATGATCCAACATATGAGTCGACGATTAGTCAAAAAAAATCTGTCGTCGAAAAGAAAGTAAGTGGTAAAGATCGTGTCCACAAACCAGGCTTGGGAGCGAAGCATGCGGAACAGAATATATTTGAAGATGAAGCTGTTTGTATTCGAATTGGTGATACTACAAATTTTATGATTTCTCGTGCGCAATGTTGTAAGCCTATATATGGGGATGATATTGTTGGGTATGTATCTCGAGGAAGAGGAATTATTGTTCATAAGGCAGGCTGCCCCAATTTTTTTCGTATCCCAAATATCAATGAGCGTACTATTCCTGTTGTTTGGGATGAGCAGCCTCTTGGGCTTAGAAAGTCAAAAAAACATAAAAAGTAAACCAGCTGGACCTATTCTACCTGCTGCCGAGGTTTTTTTTGTGTTGCGTTCGAGTGCGTAGAATCCAACCCTTTTTTATTGGTTTGTCTGTGTATAGATAACAATTATTACCATGGCTCATCCAATTACGGATACAACCAGTTTCAATATCTATTAAAACATATTCTTTGTCTTTTATTCCCAACGTATCTGGACCTACATATTCAAGTTCTGCAGGAGTAGAAAATTTATTGCGTGCTTCTAAGGGATAGAGCTTAAAGTTATTTTTAAGTTCGCATGCACGGGGTGCTTTTTCAGGGTGTGTTTCAAGGTCCTTTTGTTTTGCGTCTCGTGCTTTAGGATGTAAATTGTTAAAGTGCTCAAAAAACGCTTTTACTGTTGTGGCCCCTTGTTGCAAAATAATTTTTGTTTTTCGTTCTGAAAGAACTGAGCCGACTGTGGCAATTACATCATATTCTCCACTGCTTTCACCACAAGTTGTTTTGTCAGCATTGACTCGACTATAAAAAAAACCGGTTGCAAATTTTCGGTGCTGAGTTTTATATAGTTCCTCTATATAAGGATCAGCTTCTGTCTGACTAATATTTCCTTCGACTGCATCTATAGCTTTTCTATACGCACGAGTTGTCATAGCAGCATAGTACAAACTTTTCATTCTTCCTTCAATTTTTAAAGAATCAACGCCTGCTTTTTTCATATCATCAAGGTGATGAACCATACAAAGATCTTTTGATGAAAGAACAGCGGTAAAAGAATCTCCTTCAAATACAGGATAGTATTCTCCTTGGCGTTTTTCTTCTTCAAGGACAAGATCTCCGCTTTCAGCTACTTTTTTAAAGTCACTGTTAGTAGGTGTTCTCTTATTCTTTGTATGAAGTTTCCAATTCCACCTGCATGATTGGCTGCAAAATCCCCCGTTTGCGCTTCTACCACTCATGTATGCGCTTAAAAGGCATCGCCCCGAGTATGAAATACACATTGCCCCATGAGCAAAAACTTCTAACTCAATATCTGGGACAGCTTCTTTTATTTCTGATATTTCTTTTAAGCTTGCTTCTCTTCCGAGTACAATTCGTTTAAACCCTATGTTTTTATACATTTTTACGGCTTCTCTATTTATACAGTTTGCTTGTGTGCTTAAATGCAAATGAACGGTAGGAAAATGTTTTTGCAAAATAGGTACTATGCCAATATCTTGTACAATAAAAGAATCAATTGGGTATTTTTTAAAATAATCAATTTCAGAAATAAATTGATCAATGTCATGATTGTGAAAACTGATATTTAAAGCGCAAAATAATTTTTTATTAGGATACTCTTTTTTTAATTTGTTTATTTGTTTGTATTCATCCTCATAAAAATTATCAGCCTTTACTCGTAATGAAAATCGTTTTAATCCAATATATGCAGCATCAGCACCATATTCGTATACATATCGTAATTTTTCTATGTTACCAGCTGGAGCTACTAGTTCCATGGTACATCTCGATAGCGAGAAAGTGATGCCGATGGTTCTGTTTTTTTTATGTGATTACCAACTGTTTCCATGGCTAAGTGTGATTCCTTAAAAAACTCATCTGCCATTTGAAAGAGATATACCATTTCTTTCCACACATCAATGGTATAGGGTACCTTTGCTTGTTTTAATTTGCTTAAAAAATAATTAACATCGTATCCCAATAATTCTTCTTGTCCCATTTGTATATATATTTCTGGTAAGCCAGTGAGCATTTCTTTTGTCGCATACATAGGTGAAACACGTGGGTTTTTATGATTTGATTCATAGGTGTATAACTC
>DASRMY010000186.1:0-4070 GCA_035647695.1 Treponemataceae bacterium
GGTTTTTTTTAGTACTAACTCCTATTACTCGACCTTCTTTATTAACAATAAATTTTTGTACATATGATTTATAACGCAGAGGAACGCCACATTCTTTTAATTTTTTAATTTGTTTTTTTATAATTGTAGCACCAGTTATGTTTTTTGCTGTATAACAGCGGGGCAAAGAATGTCCGCCAAAAATATCTACCCTATCTAGATATTTTACACCTAAACATTGTGTCCAATTAAAAGCATCTTTTGCTCGCTCACATACTGTCTTTACAAGATTTTGATTGTTTAATCCTAAACCGGCTTGTATCATATCTTGGTACATGAGCTGAGGGGAGTCTTTAATTTTTTGTTTTTTTTGAAGGTCTGTATCTGGTGCAGCTATTCCCCCATCACTTATTATAGAATTACCACCATAGCTTGCCATTTTTTCAAGAACAAGCACTTTTGCTCCTGCTTGCGCTGCCTCTATTGCTGCAGACAAGCCTGCAAAACCTGCACCTATAATTATGACGTCGTGAATTTCATCCCAGTTTATTTTGTTTTTTTCATCATATATAGTTTCTTTTTCTGTAGTCATGACTTCATCTCCTTTTTCAAGTGAACGCAGTGGTAGATTGTCTTTGGTATTTTTTTGCCTAAAAAAGCTGTTTTTAATAAATTTTTAAGGGTTTAATACAAACTCACCGTATTTATCTTCTATAACTGTTTTCATGCCAGTCATAGGTTTCCATACAACTGAAATTGTAAAATAAGGGCTAAAGTCATAATAATACGGCTGTGAATCTGTAATAATTCGAGGGCTTAGTTTGTACTCGCTTTTCATAGTCCAATCATGCAAATCATGCTCAACACTCAGGCTCAAATTATTTAATTTAAAACCAGATTGTTCCCGCTTGTTTTGATCCCAAAAAGCAAAAGAATTAAACAAATCTTTCAGTATGTTTTTTTCACCTGGTATTTCGGGGAGATTATAGCCCTCAAAATCCTTAACAACATCTTGTACATATCTGAGAAGAACTTTATTAGTACTTTGAGATGCAAAAGATATTGAAATAAAGTCTTTTATTTTAAACGTAAGCGAGGGTCTAAAAGTAAAACAACTATTTGTAGGTCGTATCATATCCCATGTAAGTGACGATGATATTTTGGGTGTTATTGAAACTGTTTTGGAATTATTAGTACGTTCTTTAAAACTTGGTGTATATGAGAGACTACCAGAATAAGGCAAAAACTTTTTTTCAGGTTCTGAAACCCAGCCAGTATTTATATCTAGTTTTTTAGGATATTCATATTTCATATTATAAGCCGCAGACAAATTATTCCAACTCATTTGGCATGATAAGCTTGTATTATGTTTTTCTTCTATATCGTATTGGTAAGATTGAGATAGTCTTACTTTTTTACATATGGTATAAGAAAACGATTGAACGAAAGGATCAAAAACCCAATCACTACTTTCATCGCTTTTTTTACGATAGCCAGAAGAAAGTTTAATAGAACCATCAGGAATACTAAAAGTATAAACTCCCAAATACCTCTCTGTTCTTGGCGGTAAATCTGCTGTTAGTGCAAAAGTTTGAGTAATGTACCACAATGAAATTCCTAACGTTGTTTTTAGATTATGCGCAGTTATATAATTTTTATCCCATTCGATAAAATCGTATTCCCATTGGGGCTTATCTATGCTCCCAGTAAACGTGCTTTCAACAATTTTATTCGTATTAGACCACGTAAGAGAAGTCTTTTTTAATACATTTGTAAATACAAAGGGAGCAAAGACTATACGGTTATTATTTGTCGCAGTTATTTTTTGCATTGCATAATCATTAATAATTATTTTGTTTTTTTGCTCTTCTGTGTTTTCATCTGAAAGATAGGGATGCCGTTGGTATTGAGGGTTACAATGGATAGATTGTGTAAGACCAAGCCACTTACCCTTTATGTTTGCCGTGCTGTTTAATGTAACTGGACATTTTACTGTAATGTATGAATATTTTGGGTCTTTAAAAAGTGAGCTGGTATGATTAACAGTGCTGGATGAGTAAAAAACATTTGAATCAAAGGCAGGCCGCATACTCCAGGTTACATTAAAATTTGACTGTGGCTCAGTTTGTGCTTTAGGTGCAGTTATAGATACATGCGGAAGCGTTATTTGTGAAAGAATTATTTCTTTTTTATCAGGCTCATTCTCGCTTTCTGTTTTTGACTCTCCCTCGCCTTGCTCTGTTTTTGTTTCAGATTTATTTGTTTTGTCTTCTGATGATATCATACTAGCCAATAGAAGATTGCGCTCAGCCTTCTTTTTTTGTTCTTCTGCAGAAAGCCTACTATGTGCCACGCTAGGTTTTGTATATGGATACGTAAAGGCTGTTCCAGCAAACGATAAGCGCATATTTAATGGATTAAAAGATGACAAATAGTAAAACTTTCTTTCTGGACTATTGGCAGCTACCCCGTCTAGTATTTCTCCTGCTGAAAAATGTTCACTGATTTTTGAAGAAAATGACATAGAGGAAGAAAACGATGATACTGAAAACTGATTTAACCATGGTTTTAATATTTCAAACGAAGGAGAATAATTGCCTGTCAAACTCCAGGTAAAACCAGAAATTTCACTCGTAGGACTACCTGTTGTTTCTGAGTCAGCACCGGAAGAAGTTTGATCCATAAAAAAACGTATCCAGTCCATATGTTCGCTTCTATCATTAAAATCGCTATTAAAAAATGGGTCAGAATATATTGGTAAACTGAGATTTACAGATCCCCCCGTATAGTGTAGTCCTGTTTTTAATTCCGCAGTAAATCTAAAAGGAAATTGCATACCAAAAAGCCAAGGTTTATCGTAATATGTTTTGGCTGAAGGCGAAGATCTAATATATGCGCCTTCAATAGGGCCAGTAAACAGGGTATTGGTGAATCCTAAACGCGTATTAAAACTTGTGGTCGAAAAAGTTTTTTCTGGTACACGTTTACCCTCAAAGCCTACCATCGCTCCTAAATTACTGTAATAGTCTGCCATTATTTTAAAATAGTTTTGTGGCATTTTAGCTTCACCGCTTAGATTATGTAAAAAAAGTCCCTCTCTTTGCTGTTCTTTTAACTTTGTTTGTTTCATAAAGTTAAAACCTTTATCTTTATCTTTATCTATTTTTTCAAGTGCTTTACGACCTATAATATATGTGGTTGTTTGAAAAAAATAACCTTCACGCTCTTTATATCCAAAAACGGGATTAAATATCATTTCATCTTTTGGATAATAAAAAAAGGGAAAATAGAGTATTGGAATTTCGCCAATGTATAAAAGAGCATTTGCAAATGAAAATTCATCCCCAGGTAAAAGCCAAATTCGACTTGCTTTAATTTTCCAATGAGGATTTTCTTCATCACATAAAGTAAGGGTGGCTTTGTCAAAGGTTACAGAGCCTTGTTTCCCTCTGCCAAACAAGGGTGATGAAACAAATAAACTTGAGGAACCCTCTATATTAATAGCTCCCTGTTGGGTTTGACTAATATGCCCATCATAAAAAGCTCCTTCCTGCGTTGTAGTATTAAACAAAACAGAATGCGCCAATATATTCTCTGTTTCTTTTCCAGACGTTTCCCTTGTTAAATTAACCTCTCCAGTTGCATACAACATGTTATGTTTGCGGTTAAAATGTATTCTCTGTGCTCGTATAGTAGTTTTTTCTGTACCTTTTAGAACAGAAACAATAACATTTCCAGATAAGCTAATTATTGTAGTACCTGTATCAGAGTTCTTTATACTTGTTGTTTTTTCGGCATGTTCTACTGTAACTTTCGATTCTGAACCTGTTGTTTGTGCATTAGCAAAAAATGGGATGCTGAGCAAAAAAAACATACTTATAATTACATAATACTTGTTCAAGAAGACTTCCTGTTTCGTTCTAAAAATTTTTTAATATATTTTCCTGTGTAACTTTTTTTCTTTTCTGCTACCTGTTCTGGTGTTCCCTGAGCAACAATGGTCCCACCCCCGTCACCACCTTCGGGCCCCAAGTCAATGATATTATCGGCCTGTAAAATTACATCTAAATTATGTTCAATCATTATAATGG
>DASRMY010000187.1:0-5841 GCA_035647695.1 Treponemataceae bacterium
ATTTAATAGAACGTTTTAAAAATATTGATATTTTAAAAACCTATATCTTAGAAAAACAAAAGAATATTGAAGAAGATAATAAAAAACATAATGTAAACACTAGTCAGCTGATAAATGGGCGACGTATGACTAATCTCGGTGTTTTTAGAGCGTATGTTACAGCCTATCTTAGGGGAAATCCTCTTATTAACAAAGAAATGACTTTTATAGTTCGTCAACTTCAACCAACAGAAAAAGGGATTCCGCTTGAAATATATGTGTTTAGTAAAGATAAGGTTTGGGCCAATTATGAGGGTATTCAAGCTGACATATTTGACCACATGCTCGCTTCTGTACCAACCTTTGACTTGGCAATTTATCAGAGTCCGTCAAGTCTAGATTTTAAACGGAGTTTTATTAAGTAGTCTTGTACGCTCAGCGTTTTTAAAGAGTATAATTGTTAAAAAAAAACTGTGTTATTAAGGGAGATTCTAACTATGTATACATCACTTTTTGATCTAATAGAACAAAATAACTATGCTAAAATAAGGCAAGAGATTGTAAGTATGAAGGCAGTTGATATTGCAACCTTTTTTGAAGAAATTAACCATAATACATTGTTATTGATATTTAGAATATTACCAAAAGACTTAGCGGTTGATGTTTTTTCATATTTGCCAAATGATCTTCAAAAATACATTATAGAATCGAGTAGTGACGAAGAAATAAAAACAATATTAGACAAGCTCTTTTTTGACGATACCATAGATTTTATTGAAGAAATGCCTGCAAATATAGTTAAAAAAATACTTTTAAATACCAACGAAGAAACAAGAAAATTAATTAACCAGTTTTTAGCGTATTCAGAATATTCTGCAGGAAGCCTAATGACGATTGAATACGTTGACTTAAGTAAAGAGATGACAGTTGGCCAAGCTCTTCAACGAATAAAAAAAACAGCAATAGATAAAAAAACAATAGAAACCTGTTATGTGCTCGATGACAATAGAATACTTGTTGGAATAACAACATTACGAAAACTAATTTTGAGTGAGGAGTCAGCTCTTGTTAAAGACATTATGATTTCTGATTTTATAGTCTTAAATACGAACGATCACCAAGAAGAAGTCGCAACTTTATTTAAAAAATATGATTATGTAGTTATGCCTGTTGTTGATAGCGAAAACCGACTTGTTGGAATTGTAACAGTAGATGATGTAATTGATGCTATTGACCAAGAAAACACAGAAGATTTTCAAAAAATGGCAGCAATGCAGCCGTCAGAAAAAAAGTATTTAAAAACAAATGCATTTGTTTTAGCTAAGCATCGTTTTCCATGGTTATTGTTTTTAATGTTATCAGCAACGTTTACGGGTGGGATTATTATGCGGTACGAAAATGCATTGCAATCGGTATTAATCCTTACATCGTTTATCCCTATGTTAATGGATACCGGTGGAAATGCAGGCTCCCAATCATCTACCTTGATTATTCGAGGAATCGCATTGGGAGAAATAAGAACAAGAGATACGTTAAAAGTTTTGTGGAAAGAACTTCAAGTAAGTTTTTTGCTTGGTTTTATTTTAGGATTGGTCAATTTTATAAGAATCTATCTTGTTAAGAAAGTTTCTCTCGGGGTTTCAATAACAGTTTGTGTTACGTTGTTTTTTACCATAATAATGGCTAAAACTATCGGGGGAATATTACCTATTCTAGCAAAAAAAATAAAACTAGACCCAGCGCTCATGGCAAGTCCCATTATCACAACGATTGTTGATGCTGGATCTCTCATGCTTTATTTTTTTATAGCGACTAAATTACTCCGTTTAGGGTAAAATTAGGTGTTGGCTGATGCTGTACACTTACGAGCAACATCTTTTAGAGCTGTATCTAATCCTTCTAGTAATGTTGGATGATAAAACGGCATTTGTAGTAAGTCAAAAACAGTAGCTTGTTGTTGTATGGCAAAAGCAAGTAAGTGTCCTATATCTGATGCATCTGGAATAACAGCTTCTGCTCCAAGCAGCAAACCATTATCTGGCGATGCGTACAGTTTTAAAAGCCCCTCATTACGGCCTTCTATAATAGCGCGGGCTTGTTTTGCATAGTCCATCATACCGGTAACAAAATCTGCTTTTTCTAGTTCGTTATAAGATGCCCCTACAACCATCACTTCGGGATCAGTAAAAACAATACGTAGTGGTACAAGAGGCGTTGTGCTTTTTGCTTTACCTGATAAAGCAGTAGCCCCAGCTGCAGAGCCCTCTTTTTGAGCTTCGTGCAATAATGCTTTAATGCCAGTAGCATCGCCTGCAATATACATCGGTCCATTGGCTATTTGACCTGTTGTAGAATTAAACTCCGGTATACCCTGTGCATTTGCCTTTATCCCAAGCTTTGCACTATCAAGGAGTTGCAAATTAGGTACAACACCCATGGCAGCCAGTACAGCATCAACACGCACTTGGGTATTTTGCGTGCTTACTACAAGTTCATTACCTGATTCTTCGATTTTAGCTTGCCCATAATGTACATTAAAATCACTTTGTATAATTTTAGTAAGGCTTGCATTAACGTCGGTGTCAGTTAATCCGCCTATGGTTTCATCTAAATTAAAGCCAGTAATTTCAATTCCTAGTCGGGAAAGTGCTTGACCAATCTCAAGGCCAATTGCGCCAAGACCAATTACTGCGATTCGTTTAGGAAGGTCTTTTTGTTCAAAAATTGTTTGGCTGGTTAAAATGCGATTGCCAAATACGTGCCAAGGTTTTGGAACGAAAGGAGAAGCACCTGTTGCAATAATAATATGCTCAGCTTCAATGTGTTGACCATCTACCTCAATAATATGTGGTGTGATTATCTGTGCATCACCTTCAATTAAATGTTTTCCAGCTAACTCTCGAGTGTTTTTAACCATCATGCCTGTAAAAAAATCACGTAATGTACGAACATGTCCTAATATTGCAGGTATATCGTTACCTACAGTATCAGCGCCGTAAATTCCTTTTTTTTCAAATTGCTTGCGTACGTTAAATTCACGTGCAACATTAATGAGTACTTTAGAAGGCATACAACCAGTACGAGCACACGTTGTGCCAAGTGGACCACGGTCTATTATAACATAATTGTCAGTTTGTTTACGCACGTGCTCTAATGCGGAAAGTCCCGCACTACCTGCTCCAATAATAGCAATTTTTGTTTTCATAGTAGCTCCTAAAAATCGTCTTTATTCCATTTTACGTTGTAAAATTCCTTTTGTCTATTGAAAAATAACTATTATAATTGTTGTGTGTGATTAAAATGTTACAATTTTGTCGCTGTCTATAATCCAGTCAGCTAATTCATTCATGGTTGATTTATTAGCACCTTCAAAATAAGGGTGATTTTTATAAATACCGCAACGGGTCATGCATGTTCCGCAAACGTTTACCGTAACATCTTTAGAGATTAATTCTTTAAGCATTTGTGATAAATCTTGGTCATAATTTTCTGGAGCTTTACAAATATCTCTTGCCATATCAACAGAGTCATTCATTAAAAAAATTCTTACCTCTTGGCCTTTTTTTCTCAGTGTTTCTGCAAGTCTCAGCCCGTTCCAAGTAATATCAGTGTTGTCATATGGCTCGTGATTAAAAATAATTAATACTTTCATTTCTTTCTCCTTTTAATAAATATGCAAATAAAACAGTAATGATAACTAGTACACAAGTATCTATACTATCCACTATTATTATAACTGATTAATTTTTTTGGTCAATCTGCAATAGTGCGGTTGGTAGATTCTGCCAACCGCACTGTTGTTTGATCTAATATACAAGGATACTTTTCATAATAGAGAATTCTGCTATTAGCAATTCCAACTCTAATTATTATCGAATCTTCAGCTCCATGCATTTCATCCATGCCGGGAAACACAAAATTACCAAGAGAATATGCAATGAGGCTCTTGTTGTATAATTCTACTGGTTGTACCACATGGGGGTGTGATCCAAAAACAATGTCTGCACCATGATCACATAATTGTTTGTACAATTTTTTTTGTTTTTCAGATGGGAGGCTCGTATATTCTTCTCCTCCATGAACGTTTATAATAATATAAGAATCATTTTGTTTTTCTTGTGCAACAAGGTTTAAAAAATCTTTCCCTTCCCATAAAATACCAGCTCGATCATCTGTAGCTGTAGCGGTTTTTTTCCCATCAAAGCCAGATTTTTCAATAGGGAAAGCACCACAAGACAGTATTGCAATGGTTAGGTCATTACATACTGTTCGATAAAACTCTTGTGCTTTTTTTAGAGTAGTTCCTGCTCCAGATGTATGTATACCATGTTTTTCTAGAGCTTTTAATGTATCTTTAAATCCATCTTCTCCGTAATCGTACGAATGGTTGTTTGTTACCATCAAATAGTTAAAGCCAGCTTCTTTTAGATAGGGGAGAGCCTTTTTGCTCCCTTTAAAGGTATATGTTTTTTCTGCATTTTCTGTTCGATTTGTTACAACACATTCGAGGTTACCAATGGTAATATCATTTGTAGTTAATACGTCTAATGTTGTTGTAAAAACAGGTTTTGGGCTTTTTGCATAGATCATGGAGTAATCTACGCCACGTGAAAGTATCATATCTCCTACTGCTGAAATATATGTTATGTGTGGTACCGTATGTTCTGGTATGCTTATAGCGTGTGCTAGTGTTTTAAAAACGAGTTGAGCTTGTGTAAAAGCTGCAGCACGGGCTTTTTTTTGATAAAACTGACTTTTTTGTGGTTGTAGTTCGCTGTATATGATGACTTTGTTTTCTAATAACGAATAATTCGGGTTGTTTGCAAAGAGCAAGGTGCTTTTGTTTTCCTGTGTAGAAAACATTGTTTGTGGCAGTGCGATATGTGTAGAAGGTATTTGTTCAAATTTTGAATATACAATATCAGTGTGTGTTGGGGTGACTTTTGGCAGTACAGAACTATATGTTGTTAGTGTATTAGAAAAGGGAATTGAAGGATAAATGATTGTTGTATCAAGCACTTTTTTTGTTATTGTTTTACCATGTACTGAAAACAAATCGCTTTGTTGTGGAGTATACGGGTTTGTTTTTGTAGTTTTTTGTAAAGCTGCTGAAGCTTCATGTTTTTCGTGAATAAAAGCTATTGTTTTGGCTTTTTTTTCTTCTAAGCTAAGCTCGCTATGGTCTTTTGCTATATATAGTATAAAGGTGTCAAATTCTTTTTTTGTATCGCTAACTGTCTGTATGTCTGAGTATAGAGTAGGAGATACCATTAGTACGTATTCAGGTTTAGAGCATGAAAAAAATGAAACTAATATAAAAAAAGCAGTGGTTACTTGTAGAACGAATCGCATGGCTTATTTTACAATACATATTCTTGTACTGTCTATCCTTTGTGAGTGCACAGACCTTCATAAAAAAAAGCGACATAATGATTGGTAGTCAACACGTCGCTTTTTTTTAGCTTTAAATATAGTAGTTTAGTTTCTATTGCCAAAGAGTCTTAGTAGGTGTAAAAAAATGTTTATAAAATCTAAGTAAAGTGTAAGTGCTCCTAGGACCGCAACTTTTTGAAAATTTTCGCTTCCATCATCGTATTGGGCAATACGTAATAGTTTTTGTGTGTCATAAGCGGTTAGACCAGTAAATATAACGACTGCAATTATAGAAATGAGCCAGTCGAGTCCACTTGATTTTAATAATATATTAACAATAGATGCAATAATGAGTCCTATTAATGCCATTATTAAATAACGACCAGCTGATGTTAAATCACTTTTGGTACGTGCGCCATAAAAACTCATGCTTCCAAATAATAATGCTGATATAAGAAACACTCGTACAATAGATGATTCAGTATAAAT
>DASRMY010000188.1:0-23510 GCA_035647695.1 Treponemataceae bacterium
GATATAATAAGTGATATGTTTTGCAAAAAAGAATTTTTAAACTTTTTTGCAAAATGTTGTTTTTGTTTCGTGGTTGACAAGCAAATGCTAAATTGGTATCCTTCTTGTCTAGTTATGTTTTTATTTGCCGGGGTGCTGCCGGCTCAATTATAGGAGAAAGGCTGATGCCTACAATTAATCAATTAATTCGTCAGGGACGAAAAAAAGTAATAAGTTCGACTGACTCTCCCGCACTTCAGTCATGTCCTCAAAAACGAGGTGTGTGTACACGTGTTATGACTGTTACGCCTAAAAAACCAAATTCGGCTCTTCGTAAAGTTGCTCGAGTTCGACTCAGTAATGGTATTGAAGTTACTGCATATATTCCTGGTATAGGACACAATCTGCAAGAACACTCAGTTGTTCTTCTTCGAGGTGGTCGTGTAAAAGACCTTCCTGGTGTTCGGTATCATATTATTCGTGGTGCAAAAGATACGCTTGGTGTTGAAGATCGTAAACAAGGACGATCGAAGTATGGGGCAAAAAAACCAAAGGCATAAGGGGAAGTTACAATGGGAAGAAAAAATACAACAATTAACCGTACAATTATGCCCGATCCAAAGTATAATAGTCCTGTTATTTCAAAGTTTGTTACACGTATGATGTTGGATGGTAAAAAGGCAACTTGTACAAAGATTATGTATGAAGCTCTTGGTACTCTTAAAGAAAAAACAGGAAAAGAGCCTCTCGAAGTTTTTTTAAAGGCGCTTGATAATGTGAAACCTATGGTTGAGGTAAAATCTCGCCGTGTAGGTGGGGCAACATACCAAGTGCCAATAGAAATTCGTGGCAGTAGACGTGATGCGTTAGCAATGCGCTGGATAATTTCGGCTGCACGTTCAAAAAGTGGACGAGGTATGAGCGAAAGGCTTTCTGCAGAGTTGTTAGATGCTTACAATAATACTGGAAGTGCTTATAAAAAAAGAGAAGAAGTCCATAGGATGGCAGAGGCAAATAAAGCTTTTGCACATTTTAGATGGTGAAATAAGCTGGTTAAGTATAAAGACTTCCTCGGTTGGGAGGTCTTTTTTTTAATTAATTTTTATTTATGGCTTGCATATTTTTTTTGTTTGTTGTATAACTATAAACCACTGGAAAACAATTTTCAGGGTTCTTTGAGAGTCAAGTGGTTGTGTGTAAAAACAGTAACCAGTAAAACCGTAAAAATTTAGCCTGTATTAGGTTCAATTAGGTTTTTACAATCCTGAATGGGTGACGGAATCGTCGGTGACGAATCCGTATGACTGGTAAGCATTCATGGTTCTTGACTGAAATTTGAGCACATCAAATTTCCGGGCTCCGGGATGCCAAACCGGTCATCAATGCAAAATTGATGGTGATAGGTGGATCCGGCCGAAATTGCATGAATATTATATGCAATTGAAAAGAAAACGTTCTGTTTTCTGCCATTTCCTACTTTTTTCACAATCAATACCTGCGCATTAAAGTGTGTACTGAATGTTCTTTCCTGTAAAAGGAATGGGGCTATTCTTGAGTATAAACACATTAAACTTTTTATGCATGCCTTTAATCTGGTAAGGAGGATCAAATGGCAAAGGAAAAGTTCGTAAGAACAAAACCGCACATGAATGTTGGTACTGTTGGTCATGTTGACCATGGTAAGACAACTCTTTCAGCGGCTATCACAGCACACTGTGCAAAAGTATATGGCGACAAAGGCCTAAAGTATGATGAAATTGATAGTGCCCCTGAAGAAAAAGAACGTGGTATTACTATTAATACACGTCACCTAGAGTATCAGTCAGCTAAGCGTCATTACGCTCATATTGACTGTCCTGGACACGCTGACTATGTTAAAAACATGATTACAGGAGCTGCTCAGATGGACGGTGCTATTCTTGTAGTATCAGCACCTGACTCTGTTATGCCTCAGTCACGTGAGCACCTTTTACTTGCAAGTCAAGTAGGTGTAGAAAAAATCATAGTTTTTTTAAACAAAACTGACCTTGTTGATGATCCTGAACTTGTAGAGCTGGTTGAAGAAGAAGTACGAGATGTTTTACAAGAGTATGGTTTTAGTGAAGAAACACCAATTGTTAAGGGTTCTGCCTTTAAGGCTTTGGCTGAAGGTGCTCCTGCAGAAGACACTGCATGTATCGATGAGCTTCTAGAACAAATGGATACTTATTTTGATGATCCTGTTCGTGAGCTTGATAAGCCATTTTTAATGCCAATTGAGGATGTGTTTACTATTTCTGGTCGTGGTACTGTTGTAACAGGTCGTATAGAGCGTGGTGTTGTTAATATTGGTGATGAAGCAGAAATAGTTGGTATTACGCCAACGAAAAAAACTGTTGTAACTGGCGTCGAAATGTTCCAAAAAACACTGGACCATGGTGAAGCAGGTGATAATGTTGGTATTCTTCTTCGTGGTACTGAAAAATCCGATGTAGAGCGTGGGCAAGTTTTAGCTAAGCCTGGAACAATTGAACCACATGCTAATTTTGCAGCGCAAATTTACGTTCTGTCAAAAGATGAAGGTGGTAGGCATAGTCCTTTCTTTACAGGTTATCGTCCTCAGTTTTACTTTAGAACTACAGATATAACAGGTACTGTTGAGTTACCTGAAGGTGTTGATATGGTAAAGCCTGGTGATAATACTAAGATTTTAGGGAAGTTGATTAATCCTATTGCTATGGAAAAGGGACTTAAATTAGCAATCCGTGAAGGTGGACGAACTATTGCTTCTGGTCAGGTTACCGAAGTTATCAAATAAATAAGAGATTTGGATGAGCGGGTTTTCGCTATAGAAAATCCGCTTTGTTTCCTTTGGAGGGAAAATGGCTACCGAAAAGATTCGTGTCAGACTTCGTGCATTTGATGTGGAGTTGATCGATCAAAGTGCTAAAGCCATCGTGCAAACTGTGCAGAAAGCTGGAGCAAAGGTTTCTGGACCAATACCGCTTCCTACAAGAATACAGAAAGTAACGGTATTGCGTTCGCCTCATGTTAATAAAAAGGCACGTGAACAATTTGAAATGCGTACACATAAACGCTTGATTGATATAATGGAGCCATCAGTTGATGTTATGGATTCTTTAATGAAACTAGAACTTCCTGCTGGCGTTGATGTAGAAATTAAACAGTAGGGTTTTACTTATTGTTATTAAACGGTAACGGTCCCCAGGATCAGGGGATGGCGGCCGATAATTGAAAACTGTTATTATTTATACATAAAAACAAGAGTTTTCTTAAGGAGACTATCAGAATGAAAGGTCTGATTGCAAAAAAAGTAGGCATGACTCAGGTTTTTGACGAAGACGGAAATCTTACACCAGTGACCGTGATCCACGTAGAGCCTAATACAGTTGTGGCGCTTAAAGATGAAAAAACATTTGGGTATAATGCCGTGGTGCTTGGGTTTGGTGGAATAAAAGAATCTAAGTGTTCAAAACCGTATACGGGACAATTTTCTGAAAACATTACACCTAAAAGAAAGTTAAAGGAATTTCGAAACTTTGAAGGTGAAGTTGCTGTTGGAGACGAAGTAAATGTTGAGCTTTTTAACAGTGTTCGTTATCTTGACGTAACTGCAACTTCTAAAGGTAAGGGGTTTCAGGGTGTGGTGAAGCGATGGGGATTTCATGGTGGGCGCGCGTCTCATGGATCTAAATTTCATCGCGGAGCTGGTGGTACTGGTATGTGTACTTCGCCTGGGCGTAGTTTTAAAAACACTAAAATGCCAGGGCGTATGGGGAATGAAAGAGTAACTGTTCAAAATCTAAGGGTGGTAAAAATTGATCCTGATTTGAACGTTCTGATGGTTCGCGGGTCTGTGCCTGGGAAGAAAAACTGTACGCTGATCGTCAAGACTGCGGTTAAAAAAGAATTCTAGGTCGGAGAAGGCAGATGGAAAAGAAAGTCTATTCAGTCGATGGTAAAGAATTGCGGGCAATTGATCTTGATGACACCGTGTTTGGTCTTACAGTCAATGACGATGTTATTTATTATGCCATCAATAATGAATTAGCCAACAAGCGTGTTGGTACAGCAAGTACGAAAGGTCGCTCCGAAGTTCGTGGGAGTAATGCTAAGCCGTACAAACAAAAAGGTACTGGTCGTGCTCGGCGAGGTGATATAAAATCACCAATAGCGAGGGGCGGCGGGATAACATTTGGGCCAAAGCCACGTGATTTTAGCTATGTTTTGCCAAAAAAAATAAAGAGATTAGCTATGAAGTCTGTCTTAAGCATGAAGGCTCAGAGCGATAAAATTACTGTTGTAGAGGATTTTACAGTAGAAAGTGGTAAAACAAAAGATTTGGTAAAAATATTAAATAACTTTGCTAAAGATGAGCGTGCTGTTATTGTCTTAAAGGATGATGATGTAATGATTAAGAGAGCGGGTGCTAATATAGCAAAACTGTCTTTTTTGTCATACAATCGACTTCGTGCGCATGATCTTTTTTACGGAAGAAGAATAATTATGCTCGAAAGTGCGGTAAAAAACATTTCTGATTTCTATAAGGAGGCAAAATAATGATGTATGAAGACGTTCTTGTTGAGCCTGTGTTGTCAGAAAAAGCGACAATATTACGTGAAGAAAGAAAATATGTATTTAAAGTGCGATCTGATGCAAACAAGTATGAGGTTAAAGAAGCAGTGCGACGACTTTTTAATGTAAAAGTTGAAGGGTGTACTGTGATGAATGTATATGGAAAAATGAAACGGGTTAGATATCAACCCGGAAGAACTTCCAGTTGGAAAAAGGCGATCGTTAAGCTTGCAGAGGGCGAAAAAATAAGCCTGTTCGAAGGCGTATAGCCTGCGACCGCAGTAGAAGGGGAGAACCGAAATGGCTCTTAAAGTATATAAGCCGGTAACACCAGGTACTCGTGCTCGCATAGACCTGTGCCGGGATGATGTGACAACAAACAAACCTGAAAAAGGTTTAACTAAAGGAAATAAATCCCATGGAGGCCGTGGTGCTGGAGGACGAATTTCAGTTCGTCATCAGGGCGGAAGGCATAAGAGAAAATACCGCGAGATAGATTTTAAACGTAATAAGCATGGTATTCCTGGGACTGTTCGTACAATTGAATATGATCCTAACCGTAGTGCAAATATAGCATTGATTTTTTATGCTGATGGCGAAAAGCGTTATATTATTGCACCAAAGGGGTTGAAGGTTGGACAAAAAATTTTGGCTGGTGAAAATGCAAATCCTGAAGTTGGGAATGCATTGCCCTTGGAGTTAATCCCTGTAGGGTTCACAGTTCACAATGTCGAACTTGCAATTGGTCGTGGCGGGCAGCTTGTTCGTTCAGCTGGAACAGGTGCGCTTGTAGCTTCAAAGGAAGGGGACTATGTTAGTGTTCGTCTTCCTTCAAGTGAAATGCGCAGGATACATAAAAAATGTTATGCTACAATTGGTACTGTAGGAAACGAAGATCTTATGAACACTCAGCTTGGAAAAGCAGGGAGATCAAGATGGTTAGGAATTCGTCCTTCTGTACGTGGTATGGCAATGAATCCAGTGGATCACCCTTTGGGTGGTGGAGAAGGTGCTGGAAAAGGGCGTAATCCTGTTACGCCTTGGGGGCAACCTTGCCGAGGGTTTAAGACTCGTCGAAAACGCAAGGTGTCAGACAATTTTATAGTTTCGCGCCGGAAGAAGAAGTAGCATAGGAGATTATTGTGTCAAGATCGGTTAAAAAAGGCCCTTTTATAGCAAAGAGTCTTTATAAAAAGGTTGTAGAAATGAACAAAGCTGCAGACCGGAAGATGATTAAAACATACTCCCGCTGCTCGACCATAATTCCTGAAATGGTAGGGAATACTATTTCAGTGTACAACGGAAAAACATGGGTTCCTGTTTATATAACAGAAAACCTTGTTGGGCATAAGCTTGGTGAGTTTTCACCAACACGTGTTTTTCGTGGTCATGCTGGTTCTGATAATAAAGCTGGTAAGAGATAGGTGGATATGATGGCTGAAAAAACCGGATATAGAGCTTCTACAAAATACCTAATTGCATCACCTACAAAAACACGTGCTGTTGCGAGGGTTGTTAAAGGGGAAAGTTGTTCAGAGGCAATGGCTGTTCTTGAGAATATGCCGCAAAAAGGTGCTAGGCTGATCCGTGCAACAATGAAGTCAGCTATTGCAAGTGCACTAAATGCTAATAATAAACTCGATGAAGATATGTTAATCGTTAAAGAGGTTCGCGTGGATGAAGGTCCTCGTTTAAAACGAGTATGGTTCCGCGCTCGCGATCGTGCTGATATGCTTTTAAAACGAATGAGTCATATTACAGTCGTAGTAGCAGAAAAGGCGGGGGAATAACGTGGGACAAAAAGTTAATCCTATTGGGCTACGTCTAGGAATAAATAAGACGTGGTCATCACGCTGGTATGCAGATCCGCGTGAGTATGCTGATTTACTTCACGAAGATTTGCGTATCAGAAAAATGATACAGGATTTGCCTGAGTGCAAAAATGCTGATATTGCTGAAATCGAAATTATTCGACATCCTCAGCGTGTAACAATTGTTATTCATACAGCTCGGCCTGGTGTAATCATTGGTGTAAAAGGTGCTAATATTGAAAAAATAGGCACTCAGATCCAGAAAAAAATGACTAAAAAGGTTCAAATTAAGATTAAAGAAGTGAAACGGCCTGAAGCTAACGCACAGTTAGTTTCTCAGAATGTTGCACGACAACTTATGAATCGAGGTTCTTTTCGTAAGGCGCTTAAACAGTCATGCGGCAACGCAATGAAAGCTGGAGCACAGGGTGTTAAAATTCATTTAGCAGGACGTTTAGGCGGTGCTGAGATGTCGCGTACCGAAGAACATAAAGAGGGACGTGTTCCTCTTCATACTCTTCGGGCTGATATTGATTATGGTTTCACTGTGGCGCATACAACATTTGGTAAAATAGGTGTTAAGGTATGGGTTTACAATGGAATGAATTATGGTCGCGAGCAAAATGAAGATGCTGGACAACTTCTAAAGCAGCGTCGCGATAGGCCCGATCGTGGTGGTAAGCGAAGTAGTCGTGATAGCCGTCCCGCTCGCGGTGCAAAGTCTTCAAGGAGTTAGGCTATGGCATTAAGTCCTAAAAGAGTTAAGCATAGAAAGGTTCAACGTGGAAAAATGAAGGGTAATGCAACACGAGGAAATAGTATAGATTTCGGTGAGATTGCCTTGGTAGCACTTGAGTCTGTTTGGCTTTCTGCACGACAAATTGAAGCTGCGCGTGTCGCGCTTAATCGTAAGTTAACTCGTAAAGGGCAAGTTTGGATTCGAGTTTTTCCAGACAAGCCAGTTACTAAAAAACCACAAGATACACGTATGGGTATGGGTAAAGGTGCTCCAGAATTTTGGGCAGCTGTAGTCAGACCTGGGCAAATTCTTTTTGAAATTGGCGGTGTAGATCGTCAATTAGCAGAAGAGGCAATGGTTTTAGCAGGAAGCAAACTTCCTATTAGAACTAAAATAGCCTACAGCAAAACCGTAGAGTAGGAGATACAAGATGGCTAAAAACATGAAAGAACTGTCTTATTCCGAACTCAAGTTGAAGCGGAATGAGCTGAAGAGAAAGTACATGGATTTCCGGTTTCAAATTGTAATCGGCCATGTTGATAATCCGATGCAGAAGCGTCACTTGCGTCGTGAAATTGCAACCTTGAATACGCTGATTCGGCAAAAAGAAATTGCCGAACAGGATAAGTAGGAGCTGACCCGTGGAAGAACAGACAGTTCAGAAAAAAGCTAATAAACGTTCTTTTGTAGGATTTGTAACAAGCGACAAGATGGATAAAACCGTTGTTGTAAAGATTTCTACAAAAAAGCTTCATAAGCTTTATAAAAAGTATGTTACGAGTTTTAGAAAATATAAAGCTCATAATGAACTTAATGATGCACATATTGGAGACAAGGTGCGAATTGTTGAATGTCGCCCGCTCAGTAAAGATAAATGCTGGCGTGTTGACAAAATCATTGAACGTGCCAAATAGGAAGGAGATATAGTATGGTTCAAATGCAATCTGTGTTGAATGTTGCTGATAACTCCGGAGCTAAACGCGTTCAGTGTATTAAAGTAATTGGCGGTTCACACCGTCGTTATGCCGGTATTGGCGATATTGTTGTGGTAGCAGTAAAGGATGTAATTCCTACTTCTACAATTAAAAAAGGAGCAGTCGAAAGGGCTGTAGTCGTGCGTGTTGCTAAAGAGTACCGCAGGCCTGATGGAACGTATATTCGTTTTGATGATAACGCTTGTGTTATGTTAGATGCGAATAATACTCCTAAAGGAAAGCGTATTTTTGGCCCGGTTGCACGAGAACTCCGTGATTATGATTTTATGAAAATCGTATCACTTGCACCAGAAGTTCTGTAAGGAGATTTGAAATGCAGAAAAAATTCAAGATCCGAAAGGACGACCTGGTAGAAATCATTGCAGGTAAAGACAAAGGAAAGCGCGGAAACGTTTTAAGCATTGATCGAAAAAAAGATCGTGTTTTAGTTTCTGGTTGCAATATTGTTAAAAAAGCAATGAAAAAACGTAGTCAGCAAGATCGTGGCGGAATAGTCGAGATCGAAGCTGCTTTGCATATTTCAAATGTAGCTCCCGTTTGTAAAAAATGTGGTCCTACAAAAGTTGGATACAAAATTGACGGCGACAAGAAAAATCGTGTTTGCCGTAAATGTGGAGACACTCTGTAAAATGGATAATTACGTACCCCGGCTTAAGAAAGTCTATAAAGAAACTATCGCCCCCGAGCTTTTTAAAGAGCTTGGTTATAAGTCCGCCATGGAAGTACCAATGGTTAAAAAAATCGTGGTAAGCATGGGCGTGGGTGAAGCACTCGCAAACAAGAAACTTCTTGATGCTGCAGTTTCTGACCTAACAACAATCACAGGTCAGCATGCTGTGAAAAGAAGGGCTAAAAAAAGTATTGCGAACTTCAAACTGCGTGAAGGAAATGAAGTTGGTGTAATGGTAACATTAAGAGGAGCAAAAATGTATGAATTTTTGGATCGTCTTATTAATGTGGCATTACCTCGTGTTAAGGATTTTCGTGGTATTAAACCAAATGCGTTTGACGGCCGCGGAAACTATTCCCTTGGAATAACGGAACAAATAATTTTTCCTGAGATTGATTTTGATAAGATCGAACAAATTTCTGGTTTAAATATAAGTATTGTTACTAGTGCAAAAACTGATAACGATGCTAGAATTCTGCTTGCCAAGTTTGGAATGCCCTTCAGGAAGTAAGTGAGGATATCATGGCAAAAAAATCAATGATTAATAAAGCGAATCGTACACCTAAATTTAGTACACGTAAAGTGAATAGATGTCAGGTTTGCGGTCGTCCCCGTGGCTATTTGCGCAAATACAAAATGTGTCGTATTTGTTTTCGTAAGTATGCTAGTGAAGGCCTGATACCAGGCGTTACAAAATCCAGTTGGTAGTTAGGAGATAAGAATGAGCGTTTCAGATCCTATCGCAGATATGCTTACAAAGGTTCGGAATGCGGCACTTGCCCGCCACGAAAAGGTTGACGTTCCTACTTCTAAACTCAAACTTGAAATCGTGAAAATTCTGAAAACAGAAGGCTATATCAAGAATTTTAAGAAGGTTAGCGATGATAACGGCAAATCCGTTCTTCGTGTTTTTCTTAAATATGACGAAGTAAATACACCCGTAATGCATGGAATACAAAAAATTTCCACTCCCGGTCGTCGTGTTTACTCTAGCTATAAAGACATGCCCCGTATATTTAACGGATATGGTACTGTTATCGTTTCAACTTCTCAGGGTGTAACAACCGGTCGAAAGGCACGAGATTTAATGGTTGGCGGTGAATTGCTTTGCAAGGTTTGGTAGGAGGAATGTATGTCACGAATTGGTAAACTTCCTGTTGCTTTGCCTGCAGGCGTAAAAGTTAATGTTGCTACCGATGTTATTACTGTCGAGGGAGCTAAAGGTACATTAACACAAGATTATGTTAATCTGGTTAAAATTACAGTAAAAGAAAATGAAGTTGTTATATCTCCAAGAGATAAATCTAAAGAAGCAAATGCTGCTCATGGTTTATACAGGAGCTTAATAAACAATATGGTAATAGGTGTCTCCGCTGGTTATACTAAGACTCTTATAATTAATGGGGTTGGTTACCGTGCTGAAGTACAAGGTAATTTGCTTAATATGAACCTTGGTTTTTCTACTGACTTTACTGCACTTATTCCTGAAGGTTTGACAGTTACTGCTGATAATCAGGGTAAAATTATTATCTCAGGTGTAGATAAACAGCAAGTCGGTGATTTTGCGGCTCAGATTCGTAAATTAAGAAAACCAGAACCTTATAAAGGAAAAGGTATTCGTTATGAAACTGAAGTTATTAAACGTAAAGTCGGTAAATCTGGGGTTAAATAAGGGTAGGTTTGTATGTTGAAAAAACGCAATAATAAAGACAGAAAACGGCTTAAAAGAAAGTTTCGTATTCGTAAAAATCTAAATGGTACAGCTGCCCGTCCTCGTTTAACGGTGACTCGTAGCAATAAAAATTTGTATGCACAGGTTATTGATGATGATGCTGGTAAAACTCTTGCAACAGTTTCTACTTTAGAAAAAGAATATGCAAGTTTAAAGTGTACAGCAAAAAATGCTACAAAGCTTGGTGAAGTACTGGGCGCACGCCTCAAAGAGAAGAAAGTTACTACAGTAGTTTTCGATCGTAATGGCTATCTCTACCATGGAGTAGTGAAAGCTTTTGCAGCTGGTACACGCAGTACTGGCATTGTATTCTAGGAGACTCAATGGAACGCCATAAAAGACATAATAGAGAACCCAAAGAATTCTCTGAAAAACTTGTAAAGCTTAATCGTACAGCAAAAGTTGTAAAAGGTGGGCGACGGTTTTCCTTTTCTGCATTGACAGTAGTTGGTAATGCAAAAGGTAGAGTTGGGTTCGGATTTGGAAAAGCAAATGATGTAGCAGAAGCTATCAGAAAAAGCATTGATCAGGCTAAAAAGAATTTGAAGGTTGTACCATTAAAGAATGGTACTATTCCTCATGAAATTCAAGCTTTCTACAAAGGTTCTTCTGTATTGCTTAAACCTGCTTGTTCAGGTACCGGTGTTATTGCTGGTGGGCCTGTGCGTGCGGTGTTAGAAGCTGCTGGATATACAGATGTTATATCTAAATCACTTGGATCAAATACTTCTGTTAATGTTGTTCGTGCAACTTTTGAGGCTCTAGGTAGTCTTATGGATGCGCCTACAATTGCAAAAAACAGAGGCAAAACTCTAAGTGAAATGTGGGGGTAATAAATGGCTAAAACTAAAGCTAAAACAAAAAGAGTTAAGATTACTCTTACTAAGAGTACTATTGGACAAAAAAAAGATAAATGTGCAACAGTACGTAGTTTAGGTCTCAAAAAAATTAACTCTAGTGTTGAACAAGAAGCTAATCCAGTTATTCTTGGCATGATAGCTGCTGTTTCACATTTAGTTACTGTTGAGGAGTTGAACTAATGTCAGAATTAATACTTAAAGCGCCCGATGGTGCAAGAAAAAAGAAAACAATTGTAGGCCGTGGTACATCATCTGGTCATGGTAGAACTTCTGGTCGTGGTCATAAAGGGCAAAAGTCTCGTTCAGGTGGTACAACATATGTAGGCTTTGAGGGTGGACAAATGCCACTTTATCGCCGTATAGCACGAAAAGGGTTTTCAAACAAACGCTTTCAAACAGAATATGTGATTTTTAATCTTTATGAAATTGAAGCTAAATATAATGATGGTGAAACAGTAAATAATGAGACACTTTTAGCTAAAGGCCTAATGAAAAAGAGAAGGGTTTTGGTAAAAGTACTCGGAAGCGGTAATATAACAAAAAAAATTACTGTAGATGTGGCAAAAATATCAGCTTCAGCTAAAGAAAAAATAGAAAAGGTTGGCGGCAAAGTTGTCGTTAAAACCGAAGAATAAGGGACGCGAGGAATTTCAAAATGGCAAATAATCCAATTTCAAACATGTTCAAAGTAAAAGAGTTGCGAGAGCGAATACTTTTTACCTTTGTAATTCTCGTTGTAGTCCGTTTGGGGTCAGTTGTCCCCATTCCTGGAATAAACCCCGAAGCTTTGACAGCTTATTTTGATAAATTTCAACAAGGAAATGCTTTTGTCGATTACCTTGATTTTTTTGCGGGGGGAGCATTTTCAAATTTTTCAATTTTGATGTTGGGTGTTATGCCTTATATCTCTACACAAATTATTATGCAACTAGCATTAATAATTTTTCCTACGCTAAAACGAATTGCGCAGGAAGATGGTGGACAAAAAAGAATTCAATCATGGACACGTGTTGGTACTATAGTTGTTTGTCTCATACAATCTTGGGCTGTAACTGCGTATGCATACAGTATTCCTGATGCGGTTGCTATTTCAAATGCAGTTATTTTTAGAATGATTGCAATGTTAACGGTAACTACAGGAACAATGTTAACAGTATGGCTAGGAGAACAAATAACCGCTCGTGGTATTGGTAACGGTATTTCAGTTTTAATTTTTGCTGGTATTGTATGTCGTTTGCCTGGTGCTGTATGGGAATTAATTCGCATGGTGCGCTCTGGTGATATTAATGTGGTGTTTGTTATAGTTGTCTTGATAATGTTTGTAGGAATTATAATTTTAGTTGTGTATGAGCAACAGGGACAACGAAAAATTCCAGTGCATTATGCAAAGCGCGTAATAGGCAGAAAAATGTATGGTGGACAAAGTACCTACATTCCATTTAAAATAAATCCTTCAGGAGTTATTCCAATAATTTTTGCATCATCGTTTTTAACTTTCCCGTTACAATTTGCATCAGGTATGGCTAGCAACGTTCGTTGGCTTGCAAAACTTGCTGCTTTTCTCACCCCTACGGGATTTTGGTATAACTTTTTTTATGTTCTATTAATCATATTTTTTGCTTATTTTTATACACAGGTTACACTTAACCCAATAGAAATTGCAAAAAATATCCGTGAAAACGGAGGTTCTATACCTGGAATTAGAACAGATAAAACTGAAGAATATTTAACAAAACTACTGAACAGGCTTATTTTACCAGGTTCTTTGTATCTTGCAGTTATTGCAGTACTTCCAACTTTAATCCAAAATTTGTTTGGGTTCCCTCGTTCAATTTCAATGTTGATGGGTGGTACCTCGTTATTGATTATGGTAGGGGTTGATCTTGATACAATGAGTCAGATAGAAGCATTGCTTAAAATGCATCATCATGATGGACTTGTAAAAAAAGGTCGTTTACGTTCTCGAAACCTTTAGTGGTTGAAGGGAAAATAGAATAAGTGTGAAGAGTTGTGTCTAATAGGAAGATGCCGAATTGTCATCACTGCAAGGTGTTATAATTTGGTGTCTAACACTTTGTATATCCCGGGGAGGGATTAAAATGAAAGTACGAACCAGCATAAAGCCAATTTGCGAAAAATGTAAGGTTATCAAACGTAAGGGTGTTGTCCGCATTATTTGCGAGAACCCAAAGCACAAGCAAAGACAAGGCTAAGGAGTAACAGATGGCTCGAATTGCGGGAGTTGATCTCCCTAACAAACATGTCAATATAGCATTGACTTATATTTATGGAATCGGACGATCTGCAGCAAATAAAATTTGCGAAAAGTCCAAAATTGATCCTAATAGTATGATGAACGATTTGACTGAAGAAGAAGTCGGAAAAATTCGTACTGCTATAGATACTGATTTTAAAGTAGAAGGTCGCCTCAGAAGTGAAATTGGTTTAAATATTAAGCGTCTGATGGATATCGGTTGCTATCGAGGTCTTCGGCACAGGAAGGGTCTACCTGTACGTGGTCAACGCACAGGAACCAATGCACGTACACGTAAAGGTAAGAAAAAAACTGTTGCGGGTAAGAAGAAATAACCGGAGGACTATATAATGGCAACTGTAAAGAAACGTAAAGACAAAAAAAGTGTTTATGAAGGTAATGTTTATATTCAAGCGACGTTCAATAACACAATCATAACTATTACCGATCTAAAGGGGAATGCTTTATCATGGGCTTCTTCTGGAGGTTTGGGTTTTCGTGGCGCTAAAAAATCAACTCCATTTGCAGCACAATCTGTTGCAGAAACAGCTGTACAAAAAGCACAAGGATATGGATTACGAGATGTCCATGTTTTTGTAAAAGGTCCTGGAATAGGACGCGAAGCAGCTATTCGATCTCTTGGTGCGATGGGATTAACCGTTAAATCAATTTCTGATGTAACGCCTATTCCTCACAATGGATGTAGGCCCCGAAAAACACGTCGTATGTAAATAATATAAATCAAACAGTTTAATACTGTTTGATTTTATGTGGATCAAAGCACTCATATAATAGACATAAGTCATGTTACAGCTGTGCTTTGAATATCTGAATGGTAAGTTTTTAAAAGCTTATCTTTATAAAGGAGTTTTGATGGCCCGAAAGAATCTACTTAAAGGATTTAAGAAACCAAAAGGGATTACATTTGAGCATATAGAAACCACCCCTAATTATGGAAAATTTACTGCTTACCCATTTGAGCCTGGTTTTGGTACTACTATTGGTAATACGCTTCGCAGGGTATTATTATCTTCTATTCAGGGGTATGCAATTACTTCTGTAAGAATTACATCATTTGATGCAGACGGTGTACCACATGTTATCTCGAGTGAATTCGAAGCTATTCCGAATGTTGTAGAAGATGCATTAGAAGTTCTGAACAGCTTAAAGCAAATTCATTTACGACTTCCCGAAGATGTTGAACAAGATACCTTCCTTTTTGAATTTAAAGGACCAGGGAATGTAACAAGTGATATGCTTGATCGAGGTGAGCAATTGTCAGTAATAACAAAAGATATGCATGTTTTTACTATGATGGAAGAAGCACATCTAGAATTTGAAGTTCAGGTTGATCTGGGAAGGGGATATGTTCCAGCTGAAGTAAATGAAAATTATATTGAAATTGTTGGTACAATTCCCATGGATGCAATTTTTACACCTATTCCAAAAGTTAAATATTCAATTGAACCTTGTCGTGTTGGGCAACGTAATGACTATGACAAACTTATTCTTGAAGTATGGACTGATGGGAGTGTAGAACCTGATGATGCTCTCGCTGAAGCAGCAAAAATAACAAAGGATCATTTTTCAATTTTTATTAATTTTAATGATAGTGATATCGATCCAGCAGAAGATGAGGATGAGGGAGATGAAAGAATTCGACAACTTTTAAACACGCCAGTTGAAGAATTAGAATTATCAGTTCGTTCTTCTAATTGTTTAAAAAATGCGAACATTCGAACTATTGGTGACTTAACCCAAAAACCAGAAGAAGAAATAGCTAAAACACGAAACTTTGGTAAAAAAAGTTTAGCTGAAATAAAAGAAAAACTTAGTGAGTGGAATTTGAATCTTGGAATGACTGATTATAGCCATTTGAGAAATTCTGCAAATATCACCCCGCATAAGGAAAAAGCAAATGAATCATAAATCAGGTTTTAATGCCCTTTCACGAACAACTGCACATCGTCGTGCTATGTCACGTAATATGGTTACATCACTTTTCAGATATGAGCGTATAACTACAACAAAAGCAAAAGCTCTTGAGGTACGTAAGGTTGCTGAAAAGCTAATTACTCGCAGTAAGGTCGACACAGTGCATAATCGTCGACAAGCTGCCCGTTTTGTAATGGATAAAGCTATATTGACTAAATTATTTAACGAAATTGGTCCAAGAATGGCCGATCGCAATGGCGGATATACTCGTGTTCTTAAACTAGGGTTCCGTCAAGGAGATTCTGCAGATATGGCAATTTTAGAGTTAGTAGATTTTAAACAAAAAGATGATGAAGTAGACAATAGTAAAAAATCTACAGAAAAAGCAGTGACGACTAAGCCTGCTAAAAAATCAGCCAGTAAATCAGAACCAACTAAAGCTACAACTAAATCTGCTAGTAAAAAAACTGCTGACAAAGCAAAAACAACTAAAACTGCTGATACATCAGAGACTGTTAAAAAAACTTCTGAAATATCAGCAACTGAAAATACAAAATCTCAAGCTGATAAAACTGAAGCTGATAAATAGGAGTTTTTATGTCAAAATCCCATCGCGGTAAAGGTATACGTGAGTTAGCAAATAGAGGTCGCGGAACATGTGGACGCTGTAATATAAAAAATATTAAAATTTTATATGAAGTTGAAATAGATGGTAAAAAAGTCGACGTGTGTAAAAAATGTAATGCTGCAATAAATAATGCAAAAAAAAATGCAGTTGAAGCACCTGTAGAAGAAGGAAAAAAAGAAGAACCAACGTAATAGTCAGTTTTGCTGGTTTTTGAAGCTGTCCACGACTTTTTATAGTGCTGGACAGTTTTTTTTACTTTTAGAGGTATTTAATTAAAGTTACAGTTAGCATTTTAACTAAAGACAAGTCTAGACAGAAATAAGATTACTTAATATAATTACACATTAGTTTGTGGAGGTTTTAGATGAAAAATGTAATTTCGAAAATAGTGGTGTTGTTAGTAACATCAGCTATTTTATGTACAGCAGTTTCTTGCACTAAAAAAACAACAGATTCAGACACTATAAAAATTGGTGCAATTGGACCTTATACCGGTGGCGTGGCAGTGTATGGTTTAGAAGCTAGAAATGGAATTGAACTTGCAGTTAGTGAAATTAATGCAAGTGGTGG
This sequence comes from Treponemataceae bacterium, assembly GCA_035647695.1. Taxonomy (GTDB): domain Bacteria; phylum Spirochaetota; class Spirochaetia; order Treponematales; family Treponemataceae; genus CETP13. Next base: position 16,749 of record DASRMY010000188.1, read on the forward strand.
AATTATGGGTAAACAGGTTGAGCTTTTTTCGGAAGATGATGAAGGGGCCCCTGAAAAAACTGTTAATGTGTATAAAAAACTTACGATTAAAGAAGATATTGATATTATTATAGGTTCTCTAACTTCAGGATGCACAGCTGCTATTACATCTTTGGCTCAAGCACAAAAAGTTCTTTTATTAGCACCAGCTGCAACAGAACCAAGTATAACTGATGCAGGTGACTTTGTTTTTCGAGCATGTTTTATTGATCCATTTCAAGGGACTGTTGGAGGAAAATTTGCTGGTGAAACGCTTCAAAAAAAGAAAGCAGCTGTTTTATATGATATCCAAAATGATTACTCAGTAGGTCTTTACGAAAACTTTAAAATTGCTTTCGAAGCCGTTGGTGGAGAAGTTGTATTGGCAGAGAGTTATACAACAGGAGATAAAGATTTTAATGCACAAATTACAAAAATAAAAAACGTAAATCCAGATGTTATGTATTTGCCTGATTATTATCAAACTGTAGCTCTTATTTCTAAACAACTTCGTGCTCAGGGTGTTACTGTTCCTGCAATAGGTGCTGATGGTTGGGGTGGTATTGTTGATCACGCAGGTGATGAAATTCTTAATGGCTATTATTCAGACCACTATGCAGCAGATTCAACAGATGAAAAAGTTGTTCAATTTGTACAAGCATATAATAAAAAATTTAATTCTACACCTGTTTCCTTTGCAGCTCTTGCGTATGACTGTGTGTATATGTTGAAAGATGCTATAGAAGATGCAGGAACTACAGATGTGGTAACTGTTAAAAAGTCCTTAAAAAACACAAACGGTGACTATGTAACAGGGAACCTTTCCTTTGATGAAAAACGTAATCCAATTAAATCTGCAGTAATGATGCAAATTATAAAAGAAGGTGGTGTTTTAAAACCTGTTTATAATTCAACTGTAAATCCATAATATATAAAAGGAATGTACTTAAAAGGGCTGTCTAAAATATATAGGCAGTCTTTTTTTTGGCTTTTTCCCTGTATTCAAAACAAAAAAAAATGGTATAATGTCTTATTTATGTGAATAATTATCTTACTAGTCTAACGCAGTAAAATAGTTTTTAGGAGGACGTGTGGAAGCTAGCAGTGTTTTTGTACAGCAGCTAATTAATGGCTTATCACTGGGAAGTATTTATGCCTTGATAGCCTTAGGTTATACGATGGTATATGGAATAGTATTATTACTCAATTTTGCCCACGGTGATATTCTTATGGTTGGAGCTTATGCAGCTTTTTTTGTTTTATCCTCATTTGGGACAAATCTTGTAGCAATGATAATTGCTTTTTGTGTTGCTATCTTTTTTTGTGTAATAATAGCTTTACTTATGGAACGATTTGCATATAGACCTTTGCGAGAAGCTCCGCGTATAAACTCCTTAATTACAGCAATCGGGGTTTCTCTCATTTTAGAAAATGGAGCCCGCGTATTGCCGTTTATTGGGCCTAATCCACGGCAATTTCCTGTCATAGATACTGTTTCTATAAACCTGGGGTTTGTCGCTATTTCTAATATACAATTAATTGTATTAATAACTTCTATCGTTTGCATGGTTGGTTTAAATATAATTGTTAATTATACAAAAACAGGAAAAGCAATGCGCGCAGTATCTTTTGATATGAAAGCAGCCTCTCTTATGGGCATTTCAGCTGATAAAACAATTGCTTTTACTTTCGCGATAGGTGCGGTACTTGCAGCTGTCGGTGGCGTTCTTTATGCATCAGCATATCCCCAAATAGACCCACTTATGGGTATGATGCCTGGATTAAAAGCATTTGTAGCAGCTGTGCTTGGCGGAATTGGTTCAATTCCTGGAGCTATGCTCGGTGGTTATATTTTGGGTGTTGCAGAAACAATGACAAAAGGGTATTTGTCATCACAATTTGCCGATGCTATATCGTTCTCAATTCTAATAATAATTTTGCTGTTTAAACCAACAGGCTTAATGGGCAAAAAAATGAACGAAAAGGTATAGGCGGTATGAATATGACTAAGACGTTTAAAAATATGCTTATTCCATTTTGTTTTGCAATTGCTATGGTTTGTATACCAGGATGTTTGGTTTCCTTTGGTATAATAGATGCATATACTGCACAGATTATTTCTCTTGGCGGTATTAATGCTATAATGGCTATTTCTGTTAACATTATTGTTGGAATAACAGGACAGCTGTCACTTGGGCAAGCTGGGTTTATGGCAATAGGAGCATATGCTTGTATAATATTAGCTGAAACATGTGGTATTCCTTTGCCTGTAAGCATTGTTTTAGCAGGCTTTGCAGCAGCGGTATTTGGTTTTTTTATTGGGTATCCTACTTTGCAGCTATCAGGTGATTATTTAGCTATAGTTACCTTAGGGTTTGGTGAAATTATTCGAGTTTTACTGGTAAATTTTAAGGATATTACAGGTGGTGCTAATGGGAAAAAATGCACCACTACTGGTGCTGTATTAATGAGCGCATATCCAGGTTTAGCCTATTTTGTAATTATAGGATCTCTTGCTCTAATAATTGTTCTTTGGCGTAATTTCCAAAGGTCAACATATGGACGTGCTATTTTAGCAGTTAGAGAAGATGAAATTGCAGCCAATTCTAGTGGTATTGGTGTTTTTCGATATAAAATGGTAGGTTTTATTATAGCATCATTTGTAGCTGGCATAGGAGGTGCTCTCTATGCTCCTTTTATAGGGTTTATTAAACCTGAAATGGCTGGATGGCAAAATAGCATAGATCAACTTATTTATGTTGTTCTCGGTGGTATGGGCTCAATAACAGGGTCGGTCCTTTCAGCCTTTGTATTAACATATCTGCAAGAATTATTGCGTTTTTTAAAAGATTTTCGTATGGTTATATATCCACTTATACTAATATTAGTTATGCTTTTTAGGCCTCAAGGCTTGCTTGGTGAGAGAGAGCTTTCTTTTGTAAAACTATGGAATGGTATTCCCCGATTCTTTAAAAACATTTCACTCTGTATAAAAAATTTGTTCTCAAAAAACCCGAATATGAAAAAAGGGGGAAATGACGATGTCTAATGAATCAAACACGGTACTTCAAGCGACAGATATTTCAATAGTATTTGGTGGCCTAAGAGCTGTTAATAATTTTAATTGTAAAATAAAAGAGAGCGAGCTTGTTGGTCTTATTGGGCCAAACGGTGCTGGTAAAACGACGGTTTTTAATATGCTTTCAGGAGTTTATATTCCAACTGAGGGCGAAATTAACTATTGGGATAAAAAAAACAGAATCCATAAAATAGGAAAAAAAACACCCGCTGTATTAAATAAACTAGGTATATCACGTACATTTCAAAACATTAGATTGTTTTCGAAGTTAACAGTAGAAGATAATATTCGAATAGCCTTGCATTCATCACGAAAAATTCATTCATGGGATGCTTTATTAAGAACAAAAACATTTAGAAATGATGAAAAAAGAATGAGCAATAAGGTTGAACAACTTTTGTCAATTTTTGATATGCAAGATAAAATGTATGAGGTAGCTAGCAATCTTCCGTATGGACAACAACGAAAATTAGAAATATGTCGAGCACTGGCTTCAAACCCCCAGCTTCTTTTGCTTGATGAGCCTGCTGCAGGAATGAATCCACAGGAAACGCAAGAGTTGATGAAGTTAATTGCTATGACTAGAAAGCAGTTTGATGTTACTATTTTACTTATTGAGCATGACATGAATCTTGTTATGGGAATTTGTGAGCGTATTATCGTACTTGATTATGGAAGTGTAATTGCAAAAGGAAAGCCTGAAGAAATTCAAAAAAACCCTGAAGTAATAAAAGCATATCTTGGAGAGGAGGCTTTGGATGTCTAAATCTCTATTAGAAGTTCAAAAAGTAACAGTTTTTTATGATGCAATAAAAGCATTAAAAGAAGTTTCGTTTGAAGTACGTGAAGGAGAAATAATAACATTAATTGGTTCAAATGGAGCAGGAAAAACGACAACCTTACACGCAATTTCAAATATTATAAAAAAAACATCTGGTTCTGTAATTTTTAACGAGCAAGATATTTCAGAACTAGCACCTGATTATATAGTGAAAACAGGCTTGGTGCAGGTGCCTGAAGGACGAAGAATATTTGCAAACATGTCTGTAATGGAAAACCTTGAAATGGGGGCTTATGCAAGAAAAGACAAAGGAGCCTTACAAGCAGATTATGATAAAGTTTTTCAAACTTTTCCACGCCTCAAAGAGCGAGTAAAGCAGGTAGCTGGAACTCTTTCAGGAGGTGAGCAGCAAATGCTAGCAATGGGAAGAGCTCTTATGTCTAAACCTCATTTGCTTTTATTAGATGAACCTTCAATGGGCTTAGCTCCAATTCTTGTAGACGAAATATTTTCGATTATACAAGAAATTAATAAGCAAGGTACTACAGTTTTATTAGTAGAGCAAAATGCATTTAAGGCTTTAAAAATTGCTGATAGAGGCTATATACTAGAAACAGGCACTATTGTTAAAAGAGGAGAGGCAAAAAATATTGCTGCAGATCCAGCTATAAAGAAAGCCTATTTAGGAGGATAATATGATTGTTGCTAATGTGATGAAACGAAACCCATTGTATGTGAACCCGAATACTTCTGTAAATGAAGCGAGCGCTCTTATGAAAAAAGAAGGAGTTAGTAAACTTCCAGTATTAGATAAGCATGATAAACTTGTGGGTCTTATAACAAAAAAAGATCTTGATAGAGCGGCTCCGTCGTCTGCTACCTCACTTGATGTTTACGAAATTAGTTATTTGCTTTCAAAACTTAAAGTAGAACAAGTTATGGAAAAAAAGGTTTTCACTGTAGAGCAATCAGAGGTGGTTGAAGAAGCAGCACGAATAATGGCTGACGAAACCGTTAGTTGTTTACCAGTGATGAAAGGCGATTTGCTGGTAGGTATTGTTACGGTAAAAGATTTGTTTTATGTTTTTATAGATATGTTTGGGGCACGCCATGAGGGTGTTCGCGTAACAGCAACCCTTGATGAAAAACCAGGTCAATTAGCTCGTTTATCGGCACATTTAACTACAATGGGAGGGAATATAGTATCTCTTGCCACCTTCGAGGGTGATAGTTTGGGGCAACGACGTATAACATGCAAAATATCGGGTCTTTCCTGTGAGCACGTAAAAAAAGCAATAGAATTGAGTTGTATAAAAGTGGAAGATATTAGATAGACGCAGTAAAAAGTGCTTTAAAATTATAAAAATTGTGTTATCTTATAATAGTAATGAGTAATACCTTTGATAATAATAACACCCAACAAATATGCGAAAACTTTGCACGAACATATCCATATGAATTTTCTCTTAATAAAGCACGAGATTTTTTAATAAAGCACGGGTGTAATCTTGAGTTAGATGAAGTATATGATTATGTGAGCTTGCATCCAACAATTTTTAAAATATCAGGTGGCCTATATATTACCCGAGCTGCTTTTTTCACAGAAAAAAAATTTTCTATTAAACCGCAGGCTGAAGAAATCAAGCTGGGCATTCTAATACCAGGGCATAGGACTATGCCTTTTACCGACCCAGAATATATAGGTAGCGATCTAGAGTTTTTTATTGATGATGAAATAGTCCCAAAAAAAACAGTAACACTCAATCGTAAAAATGTTTTTTCTGCCTATGATTTATATGGGCAAGAATATATTCCTCAATTTCTTTCATATGATAAAGCACATGTAGAAAAAAAAGGTGATGATTACGAAATTGACAATTTTAACGAAATAACAATTACTGTCTTAGATTTACAAAAATGGTATGAAAAGTGGAGTTTTAATATAAAAGACAGGCTAGTCGTATATGTTGTTGATTGGAATCTTGGACACCTTGCCCTAGAAGTTGACAAAAACACACAGCCCAATTCTTTTGAAATAACAGAAATAGATCAGTTACGCCAGCAATGGTATGATACTTTTGAAAAACATCTTTTAAAAATGATTAATATATATGGGGGTTGTTCTAGTATAGAAGAACAACTTGCTTACACCTATTTTATTTCTAAAGGAGCGCTTTTTAAGCCCTGTTGTGGGACTACTGAAGAGTTTTTGCAAAGAAAATCTAAAGTAAAAATTGATTTCTATGGAGTGGAGACCAGGTTTACACCCGTAGACGGCTGCATCCCTGTTTTAGGTAATTGGAACAATATACTTAACGAGCAGGAAGGAGTAAGAAACACTCTTTTTTATCATACAGGCCTTCCTGTACCTGACTTTATATTAGATGCATATGTTCTTGATTTTCTTTACAAGAAAGAAAAAAAGCTGAGTAGAATTGTTACACGGCTAGCACCTATGCAAAAAGATTTGGATAATTGGCAGTCAAAACTTTTGTTTTTTCATATAGCAACACGGCATAAAGTATATTGTGCTGGGTATAATTATTTTTTAGATTTCGAAATAGGTGCGGTTAGACATGAACTGCTTCAATTATACACAGATTTGCTTTCCTTTTTTAACGAGTTAGTTTCTACTAATATCCCCTTATTTGATTTTCCTAAAACAGAAATAGTTGTTTTAAAACAACTGTTCAGTCACACGAGTAGTCTCATAGAAGCCCTTTTGTTTCAAAAAAACATTCGAAAAAAAGATCTTAAAACAGCTCTAATGTCAGTTGAAGGCATGCGTTTTAGTTATGAAGAAATAAAATCTGTTTTCCTTTTTTTTATAAAAACATACCGCAAAGATACGTTTTCATTATTTAGAATAGAGGAGGAATAATAG
>DASRMY010000189.1:0-2755 GCA_035647695.1 Treponemataceae bacterium
ATCTGACTTTATAATACTAACCTCTTCAAACGGAGCTGGCAGTCGATAATGAATCCCAGGCGTTACTTTTTCGTTCACAACAGCTCCAAACCTGCGAACAACTCCGGTTTCATCTAAACCCACAAAATAGATTCCGGACAAAAGATAGGCAGCGGTCAGCACACCAGCTATACCGGCAATCATCTTCTTATTTCCATGAAAACCATGCACATGTCCCATATGTACATCCGTCCTCTGTTCCATTTCTGGATGTAGCAGCATAGACAAATTAGATGTAAATATTTCATAGCCTGATATCATCAGTAATACCATTGCAACAACCGCAGAGATCTTATCCAGATCCGGCATTCCAAACAAGGAACCTACGATTCCCACTAACACAGCTATAGAGCAGTACATATCCATTTTTGAATGGTAACCATCCGCTATAAGGCTTGACGACCCTGTTTGCTCTCCTACATAAATTTTGTACCTTGCCATGAAATAATTAATTGCTACTCCGACAAAAGCTGCAGCCGCTACAAATGGCACATATTTAAGCTCTGTCTGTTCCCCGCTTAATGCATCAGACAAGATTTCTATTCCCATAATAAATATAAATACTGATACAAAAATTGCGAGTAAATGTTCCAACTTTTTAGATGCCAACCGTAGTTTTTCTGTGCCATGTCTCGCTGCCATCAGTCCGGCAAATACTACACTTGTCACGAAAACATCCGTAAATGAATGCCATGCGTTTGCCTCCAGTCCTATGCTCCCCGATATTTTTGCTAGGAAAAACCGCAGTACAATCAAAATGATATTTGCAATAAGCGTTATGAATATCGTTTTTTCCTTTCTGCCCATTTTTCTCTCCTTTCAAATGTGTCTATGTGTTATTTTTTTCTTCTTTTAGAAGTTTCTTTAATGTTCTGTTATATATTTTAAACTCCGCCTCTTCCAGCATTTTCTCTTCCATGTCCTGTATCTGCCGATCATGTTCCTGCTCTTGTAAATGACTCTTTATTCCTTCCGACAATTCCTCCAAAGATGCAAGGTTCTCCTCCATGCGATTTCTTACATAAAAAATGTAATATCCTTTATTGTAATCCAGCACTTCGCTAAATTCCCCCTTTTTCAGAGAAAAAACAACATCTGATATTTCCTGCACCATATGACCTTTATCGAAGGTACCAGAAAGCTCCCCACCGGAAGATGCAGAAGAATCCTCCGAATACTTTTTTGCCACCTCCGCAAAATCCTCTCCATCACGTACGGAAGCAAGCGCTTCATTTGCCTTTGTCAAAGCCTGCTCTTTTTTCTCCCCATTTGTTCCCTGATCAATCCAGATCATGCTCAATTCCACAGTAGCAGGCGTTGTTAAGAGTTCTTTATTTTCCTCATAATATTTTGCAATTTCTTCTTCCGTAGGCTCTTTCAAGTTTGCATCCACTTCCTCCTGATGCATGACTTGGTAAAGATACTGTATTTTCAGTTCTTCAAAATCATGTGTTTTACTGCCGTCCGAAGAAGCACCGTCCTCACTTTTTTCAAGTAAGAGTTCTTTTGCAATGATTTGCTCTACAAGTTTTTTTCTTGATTCATAAGTCAAAAGTTTCTGTCTATAAACTTCCGAGAGTTCTTTGAATTCCGTATAGAATTCACCTAAAGTGTATCGTCTGCTATGAACAGAAAAGAGCATATCATTTTTTCTTTCTGTATATTCTTTATCCATTTTTTCCAGCATAAGGGTTCCTTTGATTTTATCCGAAACCTCTGAAATAGGTTTGGTCCCGGTTGCCTGCTTTTTATCCAGCTTCAGAATACTTACCGTTCCATCTGTATTCACAATAGGATCGCTGACTTCCCCTTCCTTCATTTCCCAGATAACAGCTTTTGTACTACCGTCATCTGTCCCTTTTGTCAGAGTTCCCTTTGTCACTTTCCCTGATTGTGAAAAAGCTGTCGCCACATCTTGAAAACTTTCACCTCCTTTAATCCTACGTATCGCTTTATTCGCTATGTCAGCTTTTTCCTTAGCTATTTTAAACTCACTGTATTCAGCCTTTTCTTCCGTCCGATATTGTTCCAGGTTAACATTATAATAGTTTTTTATCTCTTCATCCGTCGGAGAGTCTATTTGTAGCACTTCAAAGTTGACTTGCAGACCTGCTGTTTTTTTCAACTCTTCAATATAATCACTTATAAAACTCTCATCTTTTTGATTCGACAATGTCTGGCGAATTTCATCCTCCACCTCTTCAAATGTCTTGCCATCAAAATCCTTCTGGTTTTTATTGTAATATTCTTGCACTTCTAGCTTTGGAATAGATTCCGGAACAATATTATCTTCATGCAAATCTGCCATATATTGCTCTACCGTAGCGTCATTCAGCAAATCCTCCATCCCATGCTGCACTTCTTCACGGTTTGTAATTCCTTTTTTCTCCGCCCAGTCATTGACAATCTTCTCTACTGCCAGCTTGGTAACCATTTGCTGATAACCGTTAAGTGAATCAATAGGATGAACTTCGCATTCCTCTGTGGAATCGCATTTTGAATGATCATATCCATGAGTTGGGCAAAAAATATGTTCCTGTTCTTTTGCTGATTCAACTTCAATAAATTGATTCAACTGATCAATAGTTATATTGTTACCGTTATATGAACCCACCACGTCAGGTTTTGGAGGTCGAGACTCAACTAAATCCGGAAGGAACTTCCACACAAGTCCACCAACGACCCAAAATATAGTCACTGCTATTCCTATAATCTT
>DASRMY010000190.1:0-2149 GCA_035647695.1 Treponemataceae bacterium
AACTTGACGACATCGACGCCCTAATGACAGACATGGACGATGATTCTCCTGACGAGACAGCTGATGAGTCTATCGACGACATCGACGCCCTAATGACAGACATGGACGATGATTCTCCTGACGAGCCAGAAATTTCTGAAAACGAATTAGATGACTTTGTTATTGATGATTTACCTGATTTTGATACTAATGATGATTTAGATATAGATTCACCTGCTCTAGCCTCTTCAGATGAGGAAGTAGAAGAAGGGCTAGACTTTGAAAACACACCAGATTTTGAAGAAAACACAGAAGATTCAATAGAAGAATCATTACAGCCTGCTTTTATTGCAGCAGACCCAAACCCATCTCAATTATACGATGAAAGCTTAAGTGATGATGTTGAAGAAGTAGAACGGAAAGAACGACGAAAATTACGATTACCTATTATTATTTGTGTTATTTGTGCACTACTTTGTATTGCTGCGGTTATTCTTATTTTTATTCTTGCACCAATTCCTGCAAAAACAGTTGAAACAACAACAGAAAACATTGTAAAAACTCAGCCGCCAATTGAGATAGAACAGGTCTTTGAAGAAGAACTAGAAGAGCCTACAAAAGAAGCTGAAAACATAATTAAAATTGTAGAAGAAGATACTGTACCCGAGCCTGTTGCTCCAGTTACTCAACAAAAAACACAAGATGTAGAATACAACTTAAAATGGGGAGACACTCTCTGGGATTTGTCAAATACCTATTACCGTACCCCATGGCTGTACCATATTATTGCCGAACATAATAATATTGAAGATCCAGACTGGATTATTGCTGGCTCAGACATCAATATTCCAGCGCGATAGATACAACAAAAAGTGTTTATGAAACTAAAAAAAATTACCTTACTCATTTTTACAGCAGTATTTGTAAGTATCTCATGTTCATCTGAAACAGAGGCAGGAAGAGCCCAAAAAGCATTTGAAAAAAAAGACTATGGGCGAGTCCTCAAAATTACTGGTGTTCCACCGCTTGACGATTTTAAAAACTGGGGCTCAGAAAATTACAAATTTGGCAGTAAAGCACGGGATCCTCAAAAAAACAATGCAGAACTTGCAGATGAAAACATTCTTCTTTCACAAAAAAACAAGAAAATTGAGCTAATGTTGCTGAGTATGCAAAAAGTAAAGGATATTCGATTATCAGACTACATTGCAGCATGGTACGAATACTTTGCAATAACAGACATACACATTCGATTTGCATCGTACCTTCGAAATACTACAGATGACACTATAATTGTTATACCTGCACAAACAGGAAATATGATTGATTTTAGACTTTCCTGTTATAAAAGGCTGTGGACAGATGCTTATAGACTATTAGAAAACAACTTTGTTAAAACTGAAACTACGGTGTTTTGCCTAGATCGAGCACCAGCTTTTTTAATTGATGCTACAAATAGCATTATCTACGGAACATCAAACCGAATAGAATACGCCTCTCTACTTTCAAACGAGGCAAACCGTATAAATAATAAAACTACGGCATTTTTGTTTTCATTTTGCAGTGGAAAAATCTACGATAAATCTGGCAGTGAGTACCGGGCACAAGCATTAGAACAATTTCATTATGCAATGAATAGCGCTCAAACCCCCGCCCATTATGATTATGCGCTTTGGTATTATTTAACATTAAACAAAAAAAACTCATTGCGCGACGCTTTAGACTCAACTCGTGAATATGCTTCTACATGGTTCGACTCTACGTGGTATGATGACTTTTTAGATGATATATCTAAAACAATGCTCGAAAACCAACTCTGGGATACCTATTATTCAATGTACACATTTATTCTACCTTATGCATCAGATGTTATTAATTCAAAATATGCATATATAGCAGGGCGACTTATACAAGAACAGCTTATTATACATAGCAAAACAACGGACAACGCTATAGAGCAAGCTTTTCAAACAGCATGGCATAGTTCTGACGGTCAACTTTACTACCGCCTAATGGCAGCAGATAAACTCCATATTAGTTCAAAGCAAATTTTACAAGAACTCACACATAAAAACGAAAACTGGAACATTAAAGCAGATAAAAACACAATAAAAACTATTGAAAATTTATTTAAAACACAAAACTTTGAGTCTATACATTATATATATAC
>DASRMY010000191.1:0-2158 GCA_035647695.1 Treponemataceae bacterium
TACCGTTAGCGGTAATTGCCAGTCACCCTATCTAAGTATTCGATACTTGTATCTTCAACTCCCTTGTTTTTCATTTCTTTAATTCCTGTTCCATTCCTTTTGATTTGTTGCTTTTTATTTAGTTACAGTAATTTGTTATAATAAATGTAAACGTACATCATAGTTACCCACCATTAGAGCCGTTTACATGTTTTAAGTAATGTTCGTCTTTTAATATCTCGTGTTCTGGGTTTAGTTGGTAAACAAGTTCTGCTACCAACGGCTCCGTAACATTCATTGCATATTGGTCATTTATGGCACGTCCAAGTTTTACAATTATATTAGCTCTGGTATTTTTGCTAATTTCTGTCATTCTAAATACTTCTATTATACTTCGCATATTTATAAAATTAACGGTGGGAAACAACGTGTATAGTTAATAAACCCACCAAGGTTTGTACTAAATTTAAAAGTCTGTGCAAGGGTTTATTAACCATATACCTACCGTTAGCGGTAATTGCCAGTCACCCTATCTAAGTATTCGATACTTGTATCTTCAACTCCCTTGTTTTTCATTTCTTTAATTCCTGTTCCATTCCTTTTGATTTGTTGCTTTTTAGTTAGTTGCATGTTTTTGTTATAACAAAGGTGCACATACATTTTAGTTATGGGCAAGGCTAAAAACCAGCTCCGTAGATAGCTTTCATACCCATTATTACTTTTGTTTCCCCTTTGTAGCCTTTTTGAAAATGGAAATTACCGACGGAAAAACCAAAAGGAAAATCTATTAATTGACCGCTTCCGTATATTATCATGCTTTTTATGCCTCCGTATCGGTTAATCATGTCCATTATAATTTGCCTTTGAAAAATCTTATTGGTTGGTACTAAGTAGCTCACATTATCAGCAATCTCAAAGCCCTTTTTCAAAAAGTCCTCAAATATGCTGTAAGGTGGGTTCCCAATTACCCAATCTACATTTTCATTATAGTTAAAAAAGTCTTTTCCTTCTCTTATTTCGCAATAGTCTGCACCTTCAGGCAAATAGTCATAAAAAGCCCCATCGCCTTTGCAAGGGTCTAAGCATTTCCCTTTTGGGTTTAGTTCTTTTATTATGCCTTTCGATACGTGCAAAGGAGTATAAACTATATCTGCAGGTAATACTGGTTTTTCCCAAAGTGAAGTTTGTATTTCCATTTCAAAAATTAATAAAGCCCAGCCCATAACACGTGCTATAAAAAATAGCGGTGTTAGTGCTGTTTGCAAGGTTCGTACTCGTATTATCTGTTGTCATAGCTTGATAGTTTTTCGCTTCGATTTCCGCTACTTTTCATAGCACCATACGTTATAGGGCATTTAAAAACCGTTCCAACAAGCGGCACAACAGAAAACATTGAATTGCGTTTCATTGTGTTTTCGCTGACATTGTGGACAAATCTTTAATCCTTTCGGATTGAATTTCTTTTCAGCTTTGGATATTGCATTTTGGAGGTCTTTATATCCAATTACTATCCAACCTTTTTCGCCCTCAATTTGTACGTGTATTTCATCAATATTTATATCTTTTTGAAATAACCTGAAAACAATATCGTTTTGCTTTCCTTTAACAATTATACTTTTATCCATTTTATAATCCTCCGTCTTCGTTTGGTATTATTCTTTTTGCTTGTTTAAACATTCCAAATATTTTAACTTCTTTGGATTTAAACCTTGCAATCAAATCATTGCAATAAGACTTTGCTTCTTCGTACTTGCATAATTTAGCATCTACAACATTTTTAATAATTTTCTCAACATCTTCGTTTCGTTCTATATTGTATTCGTTCAATACATCTGCTAAGTAAAATTTCCATCCTAAAATGTGGCAATTAGCAATTATGTTTCTTGCAGCACCTGCCATAAAACCAGTTATTCCACCTTGGTCATCGCATTTGCAAATAATTCCGTGTGGCGTAGTCATATCAGGGTTGTACCCTATATTAAATTCGTCATCAAAGCCATCTAAATGCTTCATTACATTTATTGCCACATTTACACATGCACCACCATAACCGTCTTGGTTTGCATCTATGCTTTTTTGCAATGCTTCTTTGTTAATCAGTCCTTTAATCGAATCAAAATCTTTCATAATTTTAAATTTTTATTTGTTCTACGTTCGTATATTCTGCGTTAATTCCGTA
>DASRMY010000192.1:0-2282 GCA_035647695.1 Treponemataceae bacterium
GTACTATTACTGTTTTTTTCATAGTATTCAGCGGCGTGACCATTAACTATCAAGCGTTCCATGTAAGCATCTTCACTATCAATGCCTGCTGTAGTCCACTCAGATAGCTTTACTAAAATAATTTCGTTACTGTTTTTGTCCTGGTAAGTGGAAAAATAGTAGTCGTTTTTGTATTCGAAGAAAACCTTTTCATATCCCTCAGGTAAATAAGAAGGCATAACTTCACCTTGTATGTCAGCATTAGGTTTATTATTATCATCTACTGAAACTTTTGTATAATTGTCCAGCCTTTCGTTGATAAAATTAAGTATATTAACCCGCAGGGCATCTACACTCATTACTGTCACAAATGATACTGATAGGAATATTAAAACTCCCGCCGCAATTTTAAGTGCAGAGCGCTTCATGTGAGCGATTTTTTCTTTACGTTTTTGCTGCTGAAACAATTGCTGCATCTTTTGTTCATGTGATGCCGAGAAAGCATATCGCTTGGCAAGCTCTTCCTCACCGGGCCATTCAGTTTCTTCTATATTACTTGCAACGGCATACTTGATAATTTCATCAAGTATTCGTTCATTTAGTGTATCTTTGTTCATGACTTATACCTCGCTTTGTTAGCCTGGCAACCAATATTTTTCTTGCTCGATGGAGCCTGACGCGAACATTTTCTTCTGAGATAAGTAAAAGATCTGCGATCTCTTTATTTGTATAATCATAAAAATATCTTAAAGAGAGAACATCTGCGTATTTTGAGGTCATAGTTTGGAGGGTATCCTTTATGGTGTCGATAGTATCATTGCTGACAATTAGCTCCAGTGGTGTAGGGTTGTTGTCTACTGCCTCAACGATCTGTTCCTCAAGGGAAGATATATTTTTATGTTTATTTTTACGGTTATAAAGATCAAGTGCAGTGCTCCTAATAACTATAACCATAAAAATCTTAGTTTTGTTACAATTAATTTCGCTAATTTGATAATTATTTTTTGACAGCTTTAAAAAAGCTGCTTGGACGGCATCTTCAGCAAGACAATGATCATGTAGTATCCCATAGGCAACATGGTACATTAAATACCGGTACTTAGTGTACAGTTGTTCTAACAACTCACTTTTTCTCATAAGCCCTCCGGGTAAAAAGTTGGTGCCACTCTCGTGGGTGAATCCTTTCGATTATAATCTATCATAGATTCTAGAAAAAAATTGTCATTTTCTGTCGCTTGATGCTGGCATGTTTTTCTCTCTTGCCAGTAATGCTCTGAATAAAACTCAAAAAAATAATATTTATCTGTAACAAATTGCTACTTTCTTCGTTTCTATTATATAGAAGCATTGCAGTTAAGTGGAGTAAGTAGAGGAGGTGGTGGGTTGAACAGAGGTAAGTCAGTACAGTTCACTTTTTTTATACTTGCATTGGTCTTATTCATTTGTCTCTTTATCGGGACAAGCTGTTTTTTGTATAATGGGTTTTCATTTCAGGCAAGCATGTTAGACTTACTTACGCGGACTAGAATCAGTACTATCAGAAAGATGGTTGCCATTATTTTCTTCACTGTTTGGTTTGTGAGCTGCTGGACTAATTTGCATGAAGCAGATGATAGAATTAAAAGGACTAGATTTAATCCGTTTACATTTCTTCTTTGGTCAGCATTTGGTATTCTATTATTTAAAATTCATTATGATTTTGCAAGGAGTATCCGCCCTGTTTTTGGTGCTGCGGTTACATATCAGTTTTCAGAGTATTTATATAGGGTTGGTCTATTCTGCATTGGTATTTCACTTTTTTGCTATCTATTAAGTCTTTGGTTAGCAAAACTCGTAACAAGGATCTCCAATGACAAAATTGATCTTTTTTAATTGTTGCAATAAAGTTAGCCCTAGATCACTGGGCTTGCTTGTTTTAATTTCAAGCCGTATATGCCGTTTCGTACTCCGTCATGTATATCCTATCCCAGTTGTAGCAACTATCTATATTTTAACTGAGACCTTACTTCTCTTAACACAGTCAATAAGTCAAGTCCATATTTGTGTGTAAATTTCCTCGGAGACATCTTGATAAACGTTGCTCTTTTTTGTAAGCACCAACTAATAGCGTTTATGCCGCGAAAGGTTGTTGACAGTGAGGGCCGGCATGGTAGGCTGATTGTGCCAGGCATCACTTTCACGGTGATGTCGTTGATGCCCATATACATGCCGACGGAGGCTCGCTGTCAACAACACCGTGGAATAAATGCGGGTTTAAGCAGCTAACGTTTTTTTCGAATCCTTTTTTAGATACTGTTTTATGG
>DASRMY010000193.1:0-6765 GCA_035647695.1 Treponemataceae bacterium
TTTCTATACAGGGAAATGTATCTAACATAGATTTTATTTCCCATTTTGTTAGTGATGCGTTTTGTATAGTACATTCTGCTTTTAAAAATCCGTACCGACATTGTATACTCGCTTTGCATGTATAATCAAGTGCTCGTAAAATAGATTGAAGATCTAAGTTTGCACAAATACCTGTATGTATGGTCATGTTTATAAGTTTCGTTGTTCTTTCTGTACCTGCATGTAATGTAGTTTTGTCAGTGATTACTAGGGAATTATATGTGCTTAATGAAATGTCTTGTATATGTGCATGTAACAATAATGTGCAATTGGATATATTAAAAATGCTTGCCGTTGCAAAAGATGTGTACATATGGTTGCTTGTCATAGCTTTAGCAAGTGTACTATTAGTAGATTCATCAGCAATGTCTGGAGTAGTAGGTGGTTTACAATACAGTTCTCCTGACATATTTATTGATATATTATTTTTAGTAGCTATATCTATAGTTGAAGTCGTGTTGTTGTCTATCCAGGGGATTGTAATGTGAGGTTGAACTGAAAAAAGCAGGGTTTTTATTTGAGGTTTACTGTCTGAGCCAGTATAAGCATAATCAGATGTAAATCCTTTTATTACAAGGCCTCCAAAGGGGCTTTGTAATTTTGAGCTTGCTCTAAAAAGAGCCTTTGTGTTTCCCGTGCTTTGTTCTGCCAGTGAGTAGCCTGTATAAAAATGAAAGGTTGTCGAGCCGTATAGGTTGTTTTTCCCGCATAGTGATGAGTATGACATTTCAGCTGATAGTGCTGTAAGACGTTCTGCGCTTTGTATTGGCAAACTGGTATACCAACTCGTTGTACTTGTTGTTTTAGATAGGAAGTTTTGTATTGTAGCTGCAAAATTAAATGTATGATTTTTAAACGCAAGGGGGAGGTGATAACCTGCAGCATATAAACTATTAGACATGGTATTATATTCTTTTTGCGGTGTTTGCATAAAGAGGACTAGATAAGATGTACCAAGATTAAAACCACAGGCAAATGCGGGTGCGTTGGGGGAGGTCAAAGCTGTTTGAGGAAATCCAATAGAGAGTCCTGCTGTAGGTGATGCTGGAGACGTTTTTGCATCAGATAAACGTAACGTTTCTGCATTGGCATGTGATGCAGCACCATTTAAAACTATGTTACCACAAGAGATGTGTAGATGAGGAAAAATACTTTCATGTATTGACCATGTGGGAGGTGATGTTTTTATGCCATCGAATTTTGTATACATGCGAGCTTCAAGTTGTGGGGTAGTAAAAAGCAAATAGCTTGCTAAAATAAAAGAGGGTACTGTCATACCCTCTGTATGTTTATTTATGGGATGTTTTTTGTACTATCTTAATACTACTTTTGTGCTGGCAATGATGAATTAGTAACATAGCTCTGTGTTTTTGCAAAGTCATCAATTAATCTAATTCGTGTATTCCAATAATCAGCCTCGCTTTTTGTTGTATAAGCGCCAACACGAAGTCTGTAGTACATAACCCCATCGGCCCCTTTAAAAGTAAAGACTTCGCCAGGAATTTTTTCTGCAAGAAGAGCGTCTCGTGCTTTTTCTGCGTTAGCCTTATTTGTATATGAGGCTGCTTGAACCCAATAAGCGTCACTCAGTCTGCTACTTGTTGTTTTAGAAGTGGTTGTTTTTTTTGTAGCGGTAGTTTTTTTAGAAGAATGTGCTGTCTTGCTCGGTGTTTTTTTATTAGTTGTTGATGATATATCTTTTTTTATTATAGTAGTTTGCACGGGTTTTTCTCGAACTGTAGAGATTGGCGGCGTGGTTGTGTTTTCTGCTGTTTTATTTTTTGCGGATAAATCTAACATTGTTACTCCATCTTTTGTAACAACCGTTGTATTTGTCGAATATACTGTAAGATCTTTTGTTCTTTGTGAATCAGAAGACAGATCAGAAGGAGCGGTCCCGTTATTTGTATCAGAAAGTTGCAAGCTTGTTATGGTTTCTGAATCGGTCGGGTGCTTTAAGGCTGTTGTCTCTTTTTCGTTTAAGAGATTGTTGTTTTGAACATCGATATTTTGTATGCTTTTGTTTGGGTTAATCCACGTATTAGAGCCCGGCTCTAGAGAATATGTAAGAGTGTCAGGGCTTCGGACGGGAGAATAGAGAATTAAGGCAGCTCCTAAAACGGCAAGCAAAAAAATGCCAATAGCTGCAACTATCCATAATGTCCGTTTTTCTTCCATAACGTACTTCCTTTTTATTTACAGTAGAGAAAGAACTTTTTCAATGTTTTTCTCAAGGTCGTTTAATGAACCGCAGTTCTTTACTCTATAAGTATCGGGATTTATCAAAAAATATTTAGAAAATAAGCCCTTTTGTTGCCAAAATCTTTTAAATATATGTAAAATAGATAGATTATCTCGTTTTTTAGCTCTTTTTAAGCGCGTAAAAAAAGGAGCTGTTACAAAAATAATTGCTTGGCATCTATTAATTGATGGAACTTTATAGAGAACTGTTGCATTTAAAACAATGTTCTTATTTTTGTTTTTTTGTATATACTCAGATATCATTCTCTCAACAATAGGGTGAACTATAGATTCTTGTATAGCAAGGTTTTTTTTGTTTTTAAAAACTAATAGCGCTAATGCTTTTCGATTTATACTCTTATCAGTATTATGTAATGCAATTGATTGTAAAGTTGCTTGTTTTTCAAAAGCATCAATTATTTGTGGTTTTGCTATTTCAATCGCTTTGTGAACAAACATATCAGCATCTATACATAAAAAGCCTTTTGTTGTGAGAATGTTTGCAGCAGCATTTTTACCTGCAGCCATTGGCCCTGTTAAACCTAGAATTAGTTGACTTTTATTCATTAGTGAAATTCACCCCATCGTGTACCACTTTGAACAGAAACTTTTAAAGGAACATCTAAAGCTATTATGTTTTCCATTGTATCTTTTATAAGTTTTGAAACTTCTTGTGCCTCATTACTATCGCATTCTGCAATGAGCTCGTCATGCACTTGTAATAAAAGACGAGCTCGTGGAAATTTTTCAATAAGAGCTTTGTCTATTGCAATCATAGCTTTTTTTACAATATCAGCTGCAGAACCTTGAATTGGCGTATTTATTGCTACTCGTTCTGCAGCTGCTTGTACCATTTTGTTGCTGCTACTAATACCAGAAATAATCCGTTTTCTACCCATTATGGTAGATGCATACCCTTTTTTTCGAGCGGAATCGATAATTGTATTCATATATCTTTGCACACCAGAGTAGGTTACAAAGTACTGGGTAATAAATTCCTGCGCTTTTTTTCGGCGAATACCCAATTCGTTTGAGAGTCTAAATGCACTCATACCATACATTACGCCAAAGTTAATTGTTTTTGCAGCACGACGCTCATTTTCTGATACGTTATCTGGATTGTCGTGGCCAAAAATGAGTGCTGCAGTAGTTTTATGAACATCTTTACCTTGATTAAAAGCATTGCAAAGATTTTTGTCTTTTGAAAGATGGGCTAAAAGCACAAGTTCAATTTGAGAATAATCTGCTGACACAAGAGTACGTCCTTTTGTTGCAGTAAAGGCGGTCCGAATACGGCGACCAGCTTTGTCTCGTATTGGGATGTTTTGTAAATTAGGTTCTCTACTTGATAGTCTTCCTGTTGCAGCACCTGTTTGTACATAACTTGTGTGTATTTTATTGTTTGTATCGGCTAAAACAGGAAGCGTGTCGACGTAGGTGCTTTTTAGCTTTGCCTTGCCACGGTATTCTAGAATCATTTGAGGGATAATGTCATAGACTACAAGGTTTTCTAACACGCTGGTATCAGTTGAATAACCTGTTTTTGTTTTTTTACTTGGTTTTAATCCACGCTCTTCAAAAAGCACTGTTTGTAATTGTTTTGGAGAAGCAATGTTAAATTCATGCCCAACTTCTTCATATATGTCTTTTTCTATTTGTTCAATTTCTTCTGTAAGTTCGTCTGAATAATCTTCAAGTTCTGTAGGTACAATTTGAATTCCTTCTAGTTCCATTTTTGTAAGAATTGGTAAAACAGGCATTTCTAGTTCATAAAACAATGTGTCCAGTTTTGCTTGTTGTAAACGGGGTTTGTAATATTGCCAAAGTTGAAAAGTAAAATCAGCATCTTCTGCAGCATATTTTACAGCGTGTTCTAGAGGGAGATCCATAAAGGTTTTTCCCTTGGGGACCGTATCTTTAAAACTCATTCCAGCTAGGCCTAGTTTTGTTTCACACAAGGATTCAAGCCCAAATTTATTTCTATCTGGTTGTAACAGCCATGCTGCAATCATAGTGTCGATAATTTTTGCCTGTATAGAAAAAAATGTCTTGTTATCGTTTTGTCCTAATGTCATTTGAGCCGGATGTGTGTGCGTGACAATATGATTCCATAGTCCATGTGTATGCAGAACTTTTAAATCGTATTTTCCATTATGCATAATTATTTTCATATTGGAATTCCCAAAAAGCAAGGCTAGTTGTGTTAGTGCGTCTGCTTTGTTTATTAGGTTGCCTGATAATAATGAATCGGTAACCTGAATAGGTACATAAATACCCGTTTCTGCTGCGATGCTTAATGAAAAACCAGCTAAATTACTTTGTAGTGCATTTAAACTATCTGTTTCGGTATCTAAAGCACATATGCCTTTTTTGATAGCTTTTTGTATAAAAGAAGATAATTCTGATATATCCTGAACCAGCTTGTACGTATCATATGCAGGGTTTTTTTTAATTTCTAAAATTTCAGGTTCAACGGCCCAGCGTGGTAGATGTAATATGTTGTCTTGTTGTTTAGAAATTGTTTTTTGTGTAATAGGTTTAGTTTCTTTTGATTCATCCGATTTGTCTGTTGTTCCATTTGTAAATAGTTTTGCAATAGATGGAACTCCTGCTTTATGTAATAAATCAGCCGCAGCTAATACATTAGGCTTTATTTGAAACAAACTGCAGTCTGTTTTTATAGGGACATCGTATCTCAGTGTAACTAATGCTTTTGAAAAATAAGCGTTTTCTTTTCCTGCTCGTATTTTATTGCCCATTGCGCCTTGTATTTCATCCGCATGCTCGTAAATAGCATCGAGATTACCGTATTTGTTAATAAGTTTTTGTGCTGTTTTTTTACCAACCCCTTTTACTCCAGGAATATTGTCAGCGGCATCACCTTGTAAAGAAAGCATGTCGAGCAAGTATTTTGTTGGTATTCCCCATTCTTCTCCAACAGCATTTTGATCAACGAGCAACCATCCACCACTTTTATTAGGTTTTAGCATAGTTATTGTATCATTTACTAATTGCATAAGATCTTTATCACCTGAAAGAATATGTACTTTTCTTGCGGCTTTTTTTGAAATTGTTGCAATAATATCATCTGCCTCAAATCCATCTTTTCGTATTACCGGGATACCAAGGGTGTTTAGTATGTTTTCTATAATGGGTACTTGAGCATGAAGATCTTCTGGTGTTTTATCTCGGTTTGCTTTATATTCTTTGTATATATCATGTCTAAAAGTTGGTGTTTGTGAATCAAATGCAGCAACCACATAGCGCGGATTATAATCGCGCAAAATATTATAAAAATTTCTAAAAAAGCCAAAAATTGCTGAAACATTTTCGCCTCGTTCATTTATGAGAGGTCTATTAATAAATGCAAAATACGAACGGTAAATAAGCCCGTAAGAATCTAGTAAAAAAAGGGTGCTAGTGTCAGACATTTTAAATCCTTAGTTGTGATAGTATTGGCAAAAGCCATATAGTAGGTGTATTGTAACACAAAAAAGGAGCGTTAGGGGAGGGAGTAGGCCGTGTTTATTTTAACATTCAACGCTAATATGTTGAGCTGTTTGAGAGCTCGAGGCGTATACAGAGCGATTTCCTTTATACGGGTTTTTAAAATTATTTATTTGTGTGCGAATAACATTTATATGACTTTTTAACAGGGTTCTATTTTTTTCGTTTTGTTGTAGAACCTGTTTTTGAAGCCTTGAAAGATCAGCCTTTAATGTTGGAATTTTTTCTGTATTAGTATCATAGCACATGTTTTCTAGGGGAAGTATAACTTTTTGTAGGTTATGTATGTTTTGTACAATTTGTTGTTCTAGTTCGCTATGAGCTATGAGGGCTTCAGTATCTGGCATATCTTTTGACGAAAAAGATTTTTCTTGTAGTTCAAGAACTTCTAAATAATCTCTAAATTTTTGCCTCTGTGCTTGAAGTAGCTTTTTAAGTCTTCTAAGTACTGCAATACGTTCACCTAGTTCTTTTTGTGTTATATGTTCCATAATATGGTGC
This sequence comes from Treponemataceae bacterium, assembly GCA_035647695.1. GTDB lineage: Bacteria > Spirochaetota > Spirochaetia > Treponematales > Treponemataceae > CETP13. The sequence goes on from DASRMY010000193.1 coordinate 6,289, forward strand.
CTATCCGTTAATATCAACACTTGGATGTGTTTGTGGAGGAGGAGCAGATGCCTGAGAGGCAGCGATTGCCCAGGCTTCTCGTAATTCGTTCATCATTGTACAGATTTCAGATATTTTTTCTTTGTTTTTACTAATGCTTACATCCATAATGGTATGATTAAAAAAAGAATATAAGGCCATAAGATTTTTAGCGATTTCTCCACCTTTTTCCATATCAAGAGAAACCATTAGCTCAGTAAATATTTCTTGTGTTTTTGAAAGATGAGTATGCAGTTTTTCTATTTTAGATGTGGAAACCGTATCATTACTGTCAAATTGTTCTAACGCTCCCTTAAGTTGTTTTACAGCTTCTGTATAAAGCATCACAATTAATGTGCCCTGACTTGCTGTCTTAACCCCAGTTTCTTTATATGCGGAATAAGATCGTGTGTATGCCATCGTAACTCTCCAAAAAAAAATTTAGTAATACCTATATAT
>DASRMY010000194.1:0-2235 GCA_035647695.1 Treponemataceae bacterium
TTGTATTGCTGTTATGCCATGACCAATTCGTTCTATGCCAAGAAAATCAATTGAATCTCTAATGGATTCTGGGCCTACATCTTCGCCTGCATGAGCAACAACACGCAACCCTTCTTTTTTTGCTTTTTTAAAAACTTCAGCATATTCTTTTGCAGGCCCACTTTGCTCATCACCACCTAAACCTATCCCAATAATAAGAGGGTTTTTTTCTTTTAATATTAGGTTAAGGTTGTTCATAGCATTTTCTGGACCAAAGGTTCTTGAAACATCGATAAGTATTTTTATTACTATCCCTGTTTCCTTTTCTATTTCTTCAATTTTACTACTTAGAACAGATATCATGGTAGAAAACTCAAACCCTTTACGAATAAAAGATGTCGGAGAAAAAAATATTTCAGAATAAACAATATTATTTGCAAGTAGATAGTCACGTAAATCATCAAATAAATATTTCAAATCATCTGTTGTCACAAGTAGTTTTTGTAATTCTATAAAACATTGAACAAATTCTTTTAAATTTGTAAAATTAAAAAAATCCTTTAATTCTTCTTTGCTTAAAGACTTACCATTGTTTTTTTTATACAATTTTTGTATTGTTTTTGTTGATACTGCAGCCTCACCATGAAGATGAATTTCTGCCTTAGGTATCTTTTTCATAAATGAATAGAATGTCGTTTTGTTCACGGAGCCTCCGATGCATTACTGCACTACAGTATATGACACCTAATTTTGATTTTCAACACCTAAAAGCGTTTATTTTCATTTGACAATTATTTTTACTTAGGCGATACTAAAACCACTTTATAAAACAGTGTTTTTGAGGTTTTTATGGAACATACTGATAAAAAAAAATACACGCTTACTGCGACTACGCCTGACCAACTAGGTCTTATAGCATCTATTACAAATTGTATTGCTCAATCTGGTGGAAATATTTTAAATTTAGCACAACAAACATCAGCAGATATAAAAACCTTTTTTTGTCGTGTTTCGTTCGCCGTTGACACATCTTTTTGTGAAGATGAATTTTCACATTCTTTTTCTTTATTATCAAAAAAATTTAATATTACATGGAATTTATATCCTCATAAAAAAAAGCAGCGTATGGCAATTATGGTTTCTAAAACATCACACTGTTTATACGAAGTTATGCTTAAACACCAAGATGGTTTTCTTCACTGTGATATTCCGCTTATTATTTCAAACCACCCCGATTTAGAAATAGTAGCCGCCAAATTCAATGTGCCATATTTTAAGGTTGACCCTTCGAAGGGTAAGGCCGAATACGAAGCTGATGTACAAAAAATGCTTGATGATTATAAGATAGATGTTATATGCCTTGCACGCTACATGCAAATACTATCCCCCGAATTTACTCGTAAATGGGAAAATAAAATTATTAATATTCATCATGGTTTTTTACCTGCCTTTAAGGGAGCAAAACCATATCATCAAGCATGGAACAAGGGTGTAAAAATAATAGGCGCAACAGCTCATTTTGCAAATGAAGACTTAGACCAAGGACCTATTATTTTTCAGGATGTAAAAAGGATAAAAGATACTCAATCTATTAAAGAATTTGTTGCCATGGGAAAAGACATTGAACGAATAGTTTTAGTTGAAGCTTTAAAAAGATATTTCGACCATAATATATTTTTATATAATGGTCGAACTTTTATTATAGAAAATTAGTCAAAAAAGCTTCTTCTGACAGAAGCGTGCCTTAAAGCATTTTATCAAGAAAGGCTTTTATTCTTGGATGATCTGGGTTATTAAATATTTTTTCAGGAGAAGATTGTTCAATGATCAGCCCCTCATCCATAAAAACAACCCTGTCAGATACCTCGCGCGCAAAAGACATTTCATGAGTAACTATAAGCATTGTCATTTTTTTATTAGTAAGTTCTTTTATTACCTCTAAGACCTCGCCTATAAGTTCTGGGTCGAGGGCTGATGTTGGCTCATCAAAAAGCATTACCGCAGGATTCATTGCAAGTGCCCGCGCAATTGCTACACGCTGCTTTTGCCCTCCAGAAAGATGGGCAGGATATGTGTCTCGTTTATCACTTAAACCAACTTCATTTAATAAGCGCTCTGCATTAGCTATCACTGCTGCCTTTGTTTTTTTTGCCACAATTCGTGGTGCTTCAGTAATATTTTGAAGAACTGTTTTATGTGGAAAAAGATTAAAATTTTGAAAAACCATACCTAGTGTCTTACAGCGCTTTTTAATAC
>DASRMY010000195.1:0-4357 GCA_035647695.1 Treponemataceae bacterium
GTATAGTACCAATATGAACGAATCAATTGAACCTATTTCTGTTGAATATAATACTGTTTTTAATGAAGAACTTAGAGGACTAGAACGACGACGTATTCATGACAAAAACCTAACAATAGATGAATTAGAAGGAATGCTTGACTCTTTATATATAATCGATGGCAATGACCAAAATGGCCGCGGTGCTTTTGGAGATGCTGTTGTGTCTGCTCAAATAGCTGCATATGAATATTTTATTACTAAATGGCACAACGAAAAAAAATAAACAAAACGCATTATTGTTTTAAATCTAGTAGCTTTTTTTTATTTTAAATAATGTACACGCATTCGAAAATACGATATCTGAAAGTTCTTTGGCAGTGACTCCTATGTGCTCTGCAACATAATCGTACACATGTTTAACTAACAACGGAGAGTTTTTTTTACCACGATAAGGCACAGGAGCCAAATATGGTGCATCTGTCTCACAGAGCATCCTATCACGCGGTACATAGCACAGCAGCTGACGCATCTGTTCTATATTTCTTTTTTTTGTGTAAGTAATAGAACCAGAAAAAGAAATATACCACCCAAGGTCTAAAAACTGCTTTGCTTCTTTTAAACCATACGAATAACAATGAATAACACCATTATGGTATCCACAGTTTTTTATACAAGAAAGAGTTGCATCAAATGCTTTCCTACTATGTACTATAACTGGTAGTTTTTTTTTCTCTGCCAGTACAAGTTGCATTTCAAATAGTTCTGCTTCAGCTGTCACCATTTGTTTTGTAAAATCATTTTCGCATCGACCATCAACACCTGATGGGTTCCAATGATGATCCAAACCACATTCACCCAAGGCAATTAGATGGTTTTTTGAAAATACAGTACTCCAAGAATTTTTTAAAAAAACATCTATTTGTTTTTCAAGTTCTTTTACACCTGTTTCCCGGTTTTTTATTTCTTGCACGGAAGGCCAAATACCAGCCGAAAAATATAAACTATGTAACAATTGATTATAAACTATACTATCTTTTGACAGCTTTGTAACAATTGATTCTATTAATTGAACTCGACAACTAAGATCATTACTTTCTGTTCCTATATCGAGTATTAGAGGTGTTTTTTTGGTTGCAAGCTGAGATAGCATTTCAATTGCAAAAGCAGTGTTTTTTTCAGCAATATGTTTTAAATGGCAGTGTGTGTCCGAATACATTTAATCTCCTAAAAAAAAGGACGCTCATACCGAGCGTCCAATCTTTGCCGAGAACCGGAATTGAACCGGCACAGTATTACTACCGAGGGATTTTAAGTCCCTTGTGTCTACCAATTCCACCATCCCGGCAAACATCCAGAAAAATATAACAAAATGGCATTGTTCTGTCAAGTATAAAACCCTTATAGTTTTATATAACTAATGAACTTGGCTATATAGATTTGCAATTTCTGAGCGCCATTCAACATCAGAATCTCTTTGTTCCCATTCAATTTTACGTATAATGGTAAAATGTTTTAAATCTCTCGGGTTTTCAAACAAAACAACAGCAAAGCTACCTTTACCAATATATACAATTTTTTGATTAGGTAAAAGTTTTTCTTCCTGCGTAATTTTTTTTAATACACAATCAAAATGAACAGGAGCGCCTGTTTTTCTATCTGCAAGACATGATGAAATTTCAATAATTGGCTCTTCACACATAGAACACGTAGGTTTATTACGTTTTAGAACTTTAATAGCCTCGTCATCTGCTTTATCTTTTTCAGAAAGTTTATAGCCTTTCTTTTTGTTTTTTGCTAGATTAGTCCAATTTTTGCGTGAATTTGGATTGTTTTTTTTTCGTTTTTTATTACGTTTCTGATTACGTTCCATAGTTCGTTTCCTTATTAGAAGTAGGCATTTCTGCAATAGTACGGCTAAGTACAGTAGCAATACGTTGTATAGCAAAATTCATATACTCAGGATTTTGAATTTTTTGCTGTAAAGCAGCAACATGACGTACATCATTTTTATTATTCTCAGAAGAAACTGGGACTTTCATACAAACTCCGAAAAAGCATTTTCAATGTGATAAACCTCAGGATAACAAGGCATATCAATAACCAGCACATCAAATCTAATGTAGCTGTTACTATATTGTCGATACGATAAAAGAAAACATTTAGCCGTTTCGACAATTCTTTTTTGTTTTTCGATTCCTAAAAGATGCTCTAGCGTTTTTAGGGTCCCATGCGGTGCAGTTTTTACCTCTACAAATACTAATGTATCTGCCTTGCTTGCAATTATATCAATTTCACCAGTATTTTTTCGATAATTTCTACAAACTACCGAATACTCTTTTTGCTCAAGATATTTTACAGCCTTATCTTCTCCCTTATCACCTATTTTTTTTCTCGTTTTACTACCTTTGTTTCTTTGCAAGGCTAACTTCTTCTGCTGTCAGATCTCGTACTATAAAAAGGCTTGTTTGTTCTTCGAGCCGTACTGCATGTGTGTTTTTTGCTTTTGCAGAATCACTTGGAATTATAATTTTTATCTTTGGCATGAATGGTGCGTTTGTAACACTTTGAACAACAACTGCCACAGAAGAATCATTTAATAAAACATATGAACCAACAGGATAAACTCCTATACACTTAATAAAAACTTTTAGCACTGCAGAATCAAAGCGTTTTTGCTTATCACGAAGCAAGTTTTTAACAGCTTCATAAGCACTAACAGAATTTCTATATGTTTTTTTTGATATCATTGCATCAAAGGCTTCGGCAACTGATAAAATACGAGCATATTTATTTATTTCAGTTTCTTTTTTCCCTTCAGGATACCCCTTTCCATCCCAGCGCTCATGGTGTTGTTCGATAATCAAAGAAATTTCACGTGAATACAGCAATACGTTTTCAGCATACATAGATGATTTATGAGTATGCATTTTAAGTTGTTCAAATTCTTCAGCAGTTAAAGCACCTTTTTTATCAAGTATTTGTTCAGGAACATCTTGCATAGCTACATCGTGCAAAAAAGCAGCTGCAATAAGAGACTGTATTTCTTTTTTAGAATACATAAGCTCCATCGCCATAACTGTTGATAAAATTGCTATATTAACAGCAGCTACTGCATAACTATCTGCTGTGGGTCTTTCTCCTATTACAAGACGAAGACCTACAAATTTATCCTCTTCTATAAACTGATATAGTTTTTCAATTGCTTCATCTATACTGGATTTTTCAATTTTTTGTTCATTTCGCCATGAAGCAAAAACAGCCTCGACAGTTTTTATTGCAACCATATATGGTATAGGATATGGTGTTTTTTCATCTGTATTATCAACTTTTTTAAGCGTTTCAAGCTCTGTTTCACCATAAGTTTTTTCGACTGTTTTTTCTTCACTTTCAGCTAATTCATACCCTTCTGTTAATAAAAAAGGAACCTCCCACCGCTTGATAATATCTAAATGGTGTTTTTTAATTTTTTTATTTGCAGCAAGAAACATATTTTCACCATCATCAAAAAAAACTGGTGCAGAATAACGAGTCCCTTCTTTTAACATTTCACTTTTTATTTTCATTGCTTTCTACCTTTTGAATATATGCAAAAATACCAGCCAAAACTTCCCATGTTTTTTCTGGAACATACGAGTTAATTTCACAACAAGTCAATACCCGGGCTGTATCTTCATCATAAAAAACAGGGATATTTTCTTCTTGTGCTATTTTAGTAATACGGTGGGCTGTTTTACCCCTTCCAACACAAACCACTAATGGCGCATCAGCTCCTTCAGGATACTTAAGCGCACCAGCATATTTCATTTATTAAGCCTCCGTTTGTATAAATGGAATTACAGCGTTTTCATTGTAAAAACCTTGCTGACTTATTTCACTATTATACCGAACTTCTAAAGAATTAGAACCTATTATGGTCGACAATGCATCTACAGAAGTTTTACGCTCTTTTTGTATAATATCCGGTATTGTGCAAAACTCCAAGCTATTACATTTTAACACAAATTTGTATATTTTATTAGAAAATCGTAACATAATAATCGTTTTTTCAGCCATTTTTTGCTCAATATCTAAAAGAATACGGACAGACCCCTCGCCTCTGATTGTTTTTTTTGTGTTTTTAAGCGGTATTTCATGATTTATCGGAAAAACAAGCCAATGATGCTTATTTCCCCTTATGTGATTAAAGAGTGTTAATAAACCAGTTTTTCTTGATAAAACATCTTCTATTGCACCATATATTTTTTTTAAAATTCGAGCTGGATCTTTTTTACTATCACATCCATCAAAACCTTCTTCTTTTTCTTTTATATTTTTTTCGTGTACGTTTTTTTTATGTTTTCCGTAAAAAACAGCTAATAATTGCATCACCGTATCT
>DASRMY010000196.1:0-2258 GCA_035647695.1 Treponemataceae bacterium
ATTCTATTAGTTCTATTTGATCATATTTTTTTGTTTATTATAGCAGGAATATTTGTTATATTTTCAATGGTATCTGGAGCAATTGTTTTTTTACTTTTTTTGATAGCTTGTCTACTCTCATTTTGTTTACTTAAGCTATACAAAATGATTAAAAATTTCAATTATGCATCCTCATACATACACACAGTATCCATAAAAAAAGCAACTAATCTTAATTGGCAAAACCATATGCCTCCTGTTATATATGTGTTCGCAATAGTATCAGTTTTTTTAATTTTTCCTGGCAGTATTTTAATTAATAATTCAAGTTTACTTGTAAAATCCAAAGACCTATACATTCCTAAGCCTTCGCAGTATACTTGCAAAGCTGGTTTTGAAATGGAAAGTTATCAAAATGCTCTTAATACACTTAAAAACACTGATTATACGTTACCTGGTTTAATTGATTTCATTGCAGTAGCTTGGCATATGGAAACCGCTCCATATACAAGACTTTCGTTAGATATGCAAGCAGAAAAAGCCCTCCCTTTACCTGAAGCATATGTAGATATGCCTCATTTTAGGTTAGCAGACACTGCTATTACAACAGAAAGTTTATATCGTAAAGTTTTTAATTCTAACTACTTGTCAAAACAGCTTAGAACAATTCATAATAATTCTGTTGATCCGCACTATTCTGGCGGAGCGGAAATATTATTATATTCAGAAGGTTCTTTTGTTTTTGGCACATGGAACAATCTAAATACTATAAGCATGGATTTTAAGGGATTAATTTTTTCTGTAACAATTTTATTGCTATCTGTATATTTAACCTTCTATTTTGCAAGCAATAGAAAAAAAGTAAGGATTTTATAAATGGCTGGAAAAAAGCAATGTTTTAATTTTACACAATATAATTTTACAAAAACAAAAAATGCATATATCCCAAAAACAGTATATGTATCTATGAATCAGTATGGTGCTAATAAATGTTCACCAACTATTGAAAGTGGGCAAATTGTAAAAGAAGGGCAGGTAATAGGTCGCGGAAAGGGCGATAATGCTTCTATTCATTCTCCCGTCCCTGGTATAGTTTCAGGGTTTTCTTATTTATCAATGCCGTATGGTAAACGATCACTAGCAGCTGTTATTACGATGAACGGTGCTTTTTCATTCACTGGTAAAACTGAATCTATTTCAGACTGGAACCTTCTTTCAACAACCGAGCTTATAACATTATTTAAAAACCGAGGAATTATTAATACCTTTTATACTAAGCCAGTTTCTCTTGCAGCACAATGTGTTGATACAGTACATACAGATAAGGTTCTTTATGTTTGTTTATTTGATAAACAACCAGATATTTTTGTTGATTCATTTATTGCTAACAATTACACAAAAAAAATAATTGTCGGTGCTGAAATAGTTGCAAAAGCACTAAGTGCTACTAAAATCGTTTTCTTTTATTCTATTGAACGTGGTAAAATAACACCTCGTAGATTTAAAAAATTTTTATCAGCTTCTGCTAATGCAGAATTTGTACAAATTGACACAACACGATATCCACGTACGGTGAATTCTGAACTTAGAAAAGCTATTAACAAAAAATTCCCTGATAAAAAAACCGAAGGTAGTATTGAATATAATTCATTTTGTATTGACTGTACTACTTTATACGATGTTTATAATGGCATTGTTTTATCAAAGCCTCTCATGGAACGGTTGGTTCAAGTTACCGGGACAGGCCTTTATAGACCACGGCTATTAAAAGTGCGTATAGGAACACCTATCCAAAATATAGTGTATGAGTGTGGGGGGTCAAAAAAAGCTCCAGGAAAAATTATTGTAAATGGTTTAATTCAAGGAATTGCAATTTCTGATATTACAAGTCCTGTTACAAAATTTGTAAAATCAATAACACTATTACAAAAAAAAGAATTGCAGTTCTCTTCTAGTAGTGCGTGTATACATTGCGGGCGATGTCACAATGTCTGCCCCTCAGGAATTCATCCTGCAAGCCTGTTTGCATCATATGTAAACAATATAAAAATTCCAAAAGAAATACATGTAACAATAAACTGGTGTTCTGAATGTGGGCTTTGCAATACAGTATGTCCCTCAAGGCTCCCTCTTGTACAAACAATATCTCTTATGAAGGAAGAAGAAAATGAGCGATGCATATAAAAAACTTACATTATCACCCTATTTTTTTTTAGTACCCTCTGTAAATGAAATGCTTTTTTTATCTACAATGCTACTAATACCTCAAGTTATAATGC
>DASRMY010000197.1:0-3388 GCA_035647695.1 Treponemataceae bacterium
AATTTAAAGAGAGGAAATAAATGAAAATAGTATCTTTTTTTTCAGGTGCAGGAGGTTTAGATTTAGGATTTGCAAAAGCAGGTTTTGATATTATATGGGCAAATGAATATGACAAAACTATTTGGGAAACATATAAGTATAATCATAGATCCACATTTTTAGATAAACGAAGTATTATTGATATTCCCTCAAATGAAGTTCCTGATTGTGATGGAATTATTGGTGGACCACCTTGTCAAAGTTGGAGTGAAGCTGGAGCATATAAAGATATTTCAGAGGTTATGGAACAGCAAAAAGATCTGGTCGATATTCTTTGTGAGCTATCCCCTTTAGGAGTTATTAAAGGATGAGAGAATAAAATGAGGTTATGGTCAATTCATCCTAAATATCTAGATTCAAAAGGCCTTGTAGCTCTTTGGCGAGAAGGCTTACTGGCTAAAAAAGTACTCGAAGGTAAAACAAAGGGGTATACAAACCATCCGCAATTAGATAGATTTAAAATAATGAATGATCCAGTAAAAAGCATCAATTACTATTTAACACATGTATATAATGAGGCACATAGCAGAGCGTATACATTTGATAAATCAAAAATAAATACAATGCATAATAAAATAGAAAAAATACCTATCAGCGATCTGCAAAAACAATACGAGTATGAATTGTTAAAAAAAAAGCTAAATAAAAGAGATGCAGTAAAACATTCACAACTAGCAACTATTAGGCATATTGAATTACATCCATTGTTTTATACTGTTAGAGGGCAAATTGAAGTATGGGAAAAAGTAATACCGGAGATTGAAACACTGGTAAGCCAACATTCAAATGATAGAACTTTTATAAAAGAACAGTAAAAGGGAGAAAACATGGAAAAATTAAGTTACAAAAAGAAGTTTACGTTAGCCGAATATTATAAGGCACTTTTATTAGTGTATGGGGCAATTGGTCCTATAAAACGAAACAGAAAGAGCCAGCTTGTTAGTCAAAAAACTATTGAACGCATTATGCTTCGAGTTACAGAAGTAAATGGTTGCCCTCTTTGTTCGTATGCGCATACTTCTATGGCTTTAAAACAAGGTTTTAGCCAAGAAGAAATAGAAAGTTTTTTAAGCGGGGGCGATGAATATATAGTTCCAGAAGAAGCAAAAGCGTTGCTCTTTGCTCAACACTATGCTGATGTTGGTGGGTATGTTGACAAAGAAGCGTATAAAGTATTTATTGAAGCGTATGGGGAAGAAAAAAGCGATATAATTCTTTCGGCTATAAAAATTATCATGGTTGGCAATATGATTGGCTCTCCAATGGGAGCTTTGGGCAGCCGCTTTAAAGGCAAGGCATTTAAAGATAGCTCAATTTTTTATGAACTGTTTATGAGTGTATCAATTTTAATTTTATTTCCTCTTACAGCGATACATGCTATTTTTTATAGAAAAAAAATACGTTTTAGCAAGAAGAGATAGGTGTTAGGCAAAGAGAGTGGACGGTGAGAAAAATTGTCCGCCTAAAAACGGAATAGAAAAGGCGCATGAAATTCTGTAAATATATCTAAAAGGAAGCCAGTTATGCATAATAATCCTTATACAACAAAATTTCCGATTAGGACACCTCAGGGAGTAGAAATACTGCCTGCTGGAGTAACGTTACATCAGGCAACTATTAATGATTTGCAAAACCTTAAAAGTAATAGAACCTTTGACGAGTATGGGTATAATAAAAAAATACAAAAAGATATGGAGTTTATATTTGATAAACCACACTATGATATAATTTTTAGAGATAAAAACACCAGAACAAGTGTTCTGGATAAATTAACGTTCGTATCGTATCCCCATTGTCTTATAGAGGTTGTAGAATGGTTTAAAGAATATGACAAATATACATATAATCACTTTTTGTCTGTTTATGCTTTATCAACACATATATTTTCACTGCTTTATCCTCAGTCAAAAGAACCACTTGGTTCACTTTTTCATGATATTGGTAAATGTTCTTTGCCGTTAACAATTCTTAAAAAAGAAACCCCACTTACAGTTAAAGAAAAAGAGTATATAAAGCATCATACGTTAGCAGGGTATGCGTTAGTTAATTTTTTTTACGGAAAAACCACTAGTAATTATGCAGATATTATTGCACGGGATCATCACGAAAACAAAAATGCTACTGGCTACCCAGCTGGTGTTTGTTTAAATGATATTAAAACAGAAATTATAATTGCATGTGATATTTATGATGCATTGCTTTCACAGCGAGCATATAGAAAAGAAGCTTTTGATAATCGCACAGCGCTTGAGGAACTTACAATGCAAGCTATGGATGGAGTAATATCAAAAGAAATAGTACAAGTGCTCATAGCTTGTAATCGAAAAAATGAAAATAGTTGGAAAAAATGCAAAGTTTCAAATGATATACGGGGCGTTGTGCCCGAACACAATTCTTATGGTATAACTGCTAATGAAAAAACATAAAGCTCATGCTAAGTAGAGGGTAGACTTGTGGGTATTCAAGTTATACAAAGGATCGTGGCTTTTAAAAAACGTATAGGACGATGAAAAAGTCGTTTCTATGCGTTCATTATAAAAGGCTTTTGTTATAATAAAAAATCAAAAGGAAGCACAAGCTTGCCCATTATTTGAGTTATCCGCTTTTTAAATCTAGAAACTGAACCTTCTGTTACTTTTTTGCTTTTTATATAACGGTAATTTTTATCTAATTGCAAGCTATTATCTAAGTCATTTTGTATATTTTTGTGAACGATTTTGGCAAACTTTTCGCTTGTTATCACTACCATTGATTCTGTGCTTAAAAAGCTGCTTCGTGCATCTAAATTAAATGAACCGATTACAGATATGTGGTTATCAAAAACATATGTTTTACTGTGTATAGATTGGGGACCTTGATATTCGTAAATACGGGCTCCGCTCTTTATAATGTTATTTCTCTTATGTAAATATCCTGAAACTGCAGGTATATTTGGGCTCGAGGCTAGTGAGTTGGTTAAAATAGAAACATTATTTAAATTAATGTCATATTTATCAAATTCACTCTTCATGTGTCGGGAGGGTATGACATAGGGGCTTTGTAAAAAAATAGAATCATTCGAATTTGATGCTAGTTTTAATATTTTTTTTAAGCACCACGGATCTTGGTTTTTTCTCCCAATTGGGTTGTGTACAAATTGAATATTTTTTGGTTGTATTGTTGTCCTATTCCAATCTATGCTTTCTATGTTTTCTCTGTTTTCTTTTTTAAATGTATAGTAACCATTTTTTAATGTGTCCTTGTTCTTGTTTTCTTGTTTTAGGTTTTTTGGTTTTACATTGCGTATGTACGGGACAGAATACGTGTGATTCCATTCCATATTATAATATTGTTTTATGTCTTTTATAAC
>DASRMY010000198.1:0-3362 GCA_035647695.1 Treponemataceae bacterium
ATGAATATCGGTAAGGGTCGTTGTTTGTAATATCGTTCATAAATTGTTCCCAATTGTCAGAATAAGTTCCAGGTTTATATGGATAAGGCAAACAGAATGTACATAAATCTGCCGGGTTATGCTCACGAAAAACAGGTGTTGAATGTGATAAATCGAGCGTTCCGTTAACAAAGTTCATAATTGGTTTATGATTAAAGATTTGTGTTGTTTTGCACTTTGCACGGACTAAAGTTAGCACAGAATTGACTTTTGAACCTGTTCGATGTATTGCTAACGCATCGGAAATATATTGCCTGACGAAGTCATCAGGAATCGAAACCCAATGTGTATTGTTATATTCCAGAAAACCTAACGAATCGTGGTGAGATAACTGATGTTTTGATAGTACCTCTTCTTCGATAATGCTATCTGGTGGTGCAGAAAAGCATGATTTTTTAAGTTCTGACAAAAACGCTTTAGGGAATACGTGTGCAACGGATTCAAAAAGTAAAGTTAGCTTGGTTTTAGGTACAAATCGGCTGGCTTGCCTTGCAAAATCTGCAAATTCATCAGGGTCTGTTAGTTGTTCTGCTAAAAACATGAGGCTTGTTTTAGGTTGCATGTTTTCAGGTGATAGTTCTACGCCGTTTTGATAGGCTTCTGCGACATCTTTAAACGGTTGTGGTGTAGTTAGTATGCTGAACTCTACACGGTGCTTAAACAAGCTTTTAGCAAGCATAAGAGCAAAATTATTACCCGCAGTATCAGAATCAAAGCATACATAAATTGGTGCGTTTGATGATTTTAATTGCGATAAAACGGTAGAAAATTGTTCTTTACTGAAGAAACCACCCATAGGTGACAGCACAGAATAACCCGATTGATAAAAGCATAGAGCGTCAAATGTGCCTTCGGTTATTACAATAGGTTTGCAGGGAACGGCAAATGTATTAAAAGTATTAAGCCCCCACGGTGAAGATTTGTCGATCCATGCAATGTCTAAATTATGTTTCTTTGCTGTTTCAGGGTTTGATGTAGGTTTAAAGTATTTTGGGTTATCAATAGTTGTTTCGGATAAAGTTCTGCCAACCCAATTACATATGTAGCCGTTTTTAAAATAAGGCACAATTATTCGTTTTAACGTGGAGTTGTAACCTATTTTGAAAAACGAAATTGTTTCATCTGTAATTTTACGGTCATGTAAATAATTAAGGTGTTCGTCTGTGAGTGCTTCGTGCCACGCTTGTGTTAAGTTGCATTGATTTTGCACGGATTTTTTCCAATTTGGATTAATGGTATTAGAATTAGAAATACCGAGTAAATCAGCTAAATAACGTATAGATTCTCCTTTGTCGCCATTAAATTTTACATAGGCTAAAAAGTCAATAACGTCTCCTGATTGATTATACTTAAAATCAATAAAGCGGTCGTCATAGACTACAAGTTCTGTAGGATTAGTACCTCCTTGTGGTGAGACACAGCGGTCTCCTGATTTGTTGATTGGTAGTGATAAATGACGTGCTATTGTAACGCATGTTATGCGTGATTTAATGTCTTTAATGTCATACATATTATTTATGTCTCCCTCTCTTTTTTACAATGTAGCGTTAAAAACTTTTTCCGTTCCGCTTAAATAAATAACAGGCGATTTAAGGCTTGTAGGTTTGTATTCGGCGTCTTGCCCATAACCGCCGTAGTCTAAAGTTGCGGCTGTATTTATAAAAAGCATTTCCTTGTGAATTACGGCACTGTTACAAGCGTTTATTTCATATCTTGCACCTCTGATTATAAACGGTTCGTGAGTATGTGAATGTATGTATATATCTGTGTTAACTATACAAGCCATATCAATAACTCGATTAGCTTTACCGCCAGTTTTTCTTCCTCCGCCAGAGCCGTGTTGCGAATATATGGTGTATAAAATTTTCCTGCATTCGTCCGAATTGTGTTCTTTGCGACCTATAGCATCTTGCCCAAAACGTATGAATAGAGTAGCACCGTTTGCGTTATATCTGTCGAGTATGTTTAATTCTTTAGCTACAAACTGAAGAACTTCTAACCCATCTGATTTATAAGACCTTTTTTCGTGATTTCCTGGTGTCATAAATAATATTTTTTCTTTTACCGGTTTTAACAAATCGGTTATCTTTTCTAGTTGTTGCATTGGCGTTAAAACTTCACCATATGAATCTGAAACCGATGTTTTAAGTGCCCAATTTAAGACATCGCCATTAATTATGCAATAGTTATGTGGATCATTTTTTACTATTTCTATTTGTTGTTGAATGTAATCTTCGTTGCAAAGTGGATCCCCAATATGCCAATCGGCAAATGTATATATGTTAATAAATTGTAACTCTCTTGACAAATCGCATCTAATTGATTTCAATGTAGTACCTCCAAATATAATTTAAAAAAGGCAGCAGTTGAAAGGAGAAAAACTACTGCCAGAAAAGAAAAGATAATGGGAGGGCGGTCATTATCTATTTCCTCATATATAGTTAAACATATTCACATACAGAATTGGTAACATAAACGTTCAAAGGCTTGCTTTTCCATTCGATAAACGTTCATTCTTGAACAATCAAGTTCAACCGAAATCCATGTAGAAGTTCTATGTAAACAATATCGTAAAAACAATACTTTGCGTTCGCATTTTGGTAAAAAGAATAACCACTTTTTTACCATTTTGTAAAGTGGTAAAAACTCTTCAGGCTCGGTTTTTTTCATATACCTGTAATAAGAATAGTGATTTAAGTGGTCTTTTAATTCTTCCGTTGTCATAGTTAACACCTCGCTCTTATTGCTTTGTCGTCAATGTAAATGTCTGCTCCTATTTTTCTGCAATCGTTGCCGTACTTGTCAATCATTTCTTGTAAATTTTGGTTTACAGCATCAAAGTACAAGTGTCGTTCGTTGCACCAATTTATCGCCCTTAGCAAATCGGCGCCTTCTCGGCACGTCCATAAAATCAATTTATTACCCACAAAAGAATGATACTTTAAGTAGTCTATAAGAACTATATTTTGTTCTCCTATTTCAGGATATCTGCTTTTGCATAAAGTGCCATCAAAGTCAACTGCAAGAACTAGCGGTTCGGCTATTTTAAGGGTTGTTGATTTCCTTCGCTCGCAATAAGGTGTTGGCTTTACATTAGAAACATTAGTTCCTATAAAGTAATGTTTCGTGTATTCTAACAGCAAAAAAGTAGTTTTAGTTGCTTTGCTGTAGACAAGCTTATTAATTAAATCGTCGTAATTGCCAGAAATTTCAAATTCGTTAAAATCTTCAAATTTACTTAGGTTCAGCATGTATTTTAAACCTCCCTTCGTAAAAATCTAACCAAAATTCTATGTTCTCAACCCGAACATATTTCTTTAAAT
>DASRMY010000199.1:0-9575 GCA_035647695.1 Treponemataceae bacterium
GGTAGAAATTGTCCTTTCTACTAATTCAAAAAAAACAAGAGTATCAGGAAGAATACCTTCCTGTGCATTAGTTAGAAACTGTGAAAGTTTTTTTTGAAAGTCTGACAACAATATCATCAAGAAATTATAAAACCATCATTACCAATAGAAACCGTGTCACCCTTCTGTAATTTTACATATTTACTTACTGGTATTTTTTTTCCATTTAACACAGTTCCATTCGTACTGCCTAAATCTTTTAAATAAAAAGCATTTTTAATTCGCTGAATAAGAGCATGATGCCGACTTGCAAGCTTATTATCTATAATAACATCGTTATCTGCAGCTCGACCAATAGTTATTTTTGCTACCAAATCAACCTTTTTATTATTAATCATAAGATAAGAAACAGGTTCTCCATCAGAAAATTTATCGAGGCGTTTGCCAATAGCGCTTTCTGTAATAATTGTTGTATCGTGCATTAACAAAGTATACTCCTTGTTTGTCTTTTTTGCAATCTAGATTGCATACGTTTTTTTAATTAAAAATCATAATAACACTGAAAATCTAACCCATTTACCTACTTTGCTTTCTACGTTAATCTTAGACTTATGCGCCTGAACAATAGTTGAAGCAATAGCTAGCCCCAAACCGCTCCCGCCTGTTTGTCGATTACGAGAAGAATCAGTACAATAAAAGCGCTCAAATATTTTTTTTCGCTCTTTAGCATTTAGCCCTGATCCTGTATTAAAAACAGATAATTGTATTTTTGAGCCTATTTGACAGAGACATAATCGTACAAGGGGTGTTTTTTTGCTATCACAATGTTTTATTGCATTATCTACAAAAATAGCTGCAAGCTGCCTAATTCGTTTTTCATCGCCATGATATACAAGGTCATCGGCAATATCATATTCGAGTTTTTGCCCTTTTTCAAAGGCAAGACTTTCAAAGGGTAAAACTACAGCAGTAATAGCTTTTGAAATATTAAAAGGGTTAAATTCGTAGCTTTTTGCCACATCCTCATACTTGGCAAGAAAAAGCAAATCTTTTACCAGCTCGCTCATCCTACCAATTTCATTGTGAATATAAACTGACCATTTAGTTACACCAACTTCTTCTTCTAAAACTGAAAGATTTGTATTAATAACAGCAAGAGGTGTTTTTAGCTCATGACTAGCATCACCTATAAATTGTTTTTGTTTTGCAAAAGCTGTTTTTACAGGTGTAACAGCCCAATATGACATAAAAAAAGAAAGAAGCATAGCAAAAAGGAGAGAAACAACAAATATAAAAACAGAAATTCTTGCCATGTTATTTTCTGCATTATCATCAATTCGCCTATCTACAAAAGCACCTAAAAAACCACAGTCTGTTTTTTTTAATGAGTATCTGATCCCATCATAATTCCCCTTAGGAGTTTTATACTTTATAATAGTTGCAATCATTTCTCTTACCTCTTCATTGGTAAAATACAAGGGATGTGGTGTTATAACTTTAATTGAATTATCAACGTTTGAATATCGTATCGCAAAAGCATTACGAACAGAATTAAAATCAAATTTTTTGGTCCTAAAAAGTAAAAAACTACCATCCTTATTTACTACCGCATTATAAGAGCCATCATGCTCTAGCATGTTTAAAAGAATTTGATCTGTTTTTGCACTTGAAACCCTACGCACCCATATATTTACTGTTCCAAGAATTATACCAAGGACAAGAATGAGAACAAGCATAGTAACAATAACAAATTCTGCCTGTAATCGCCATATCATTTTCATTTACAAAAAACCTTATTTTGATATGCTTTCAAGAGAATATCCTACCCCGCGAGCTGTTTGTATACAAACACTTGCATTTAAAAATTGCATTTTTTTTCTTAAAAAAGATATGTATACTTCAACATTATTAAATTCTACGTCAGAATCGGAGCCCCAAACTTTTTCTATAATGCGATCTTTAGATATTATTTGTTCAGGATTGCTAATAAGCAATTCAAATATTTGAAATTCTTTTAAATGTAATTTTACCTTGTTTTCATCTGTTTCTAATGTGTTTTTTTTAAAATCAAGGTTAAGATTTCCATATGATACATAACTTTCTATAATTTCTCCTTTTCGACGCAATAGGGCACGGATTCGTGCAAGCAATTCCTCTGTTGAAAATGGTTTTGTTACATAATCATCTGCGCCGCAATCAAGGCCAGTTACCTTATTTTCAACTTCATCTTTTGCACTAAGCATGAGAATAGGGGTTGTCATTTTTTTTTCTCGTAAGGTTTTAAGCACTTGAATTCCATTCTTTTTTGGGAGCATAATATCGAGAATTATTAAATCATAGATTCCACTTTGAGCATATTGTAAACCCGCAAGACCATCATTTACAGCATCTACAAAATATTTTTTCTTTTCAAGTAGTTCTTTTAAAGCAATGGCAAGGTTAACCTCATCTTCTACAATTAAAATCTTCATGCGAACCAGTCTAGTGTTATAAGCTTAAAGAAAGCTTAATTGAATCTACGTTTTTTTGCGACTTAGGGCGCGATATGCGTAATATAAGCCCTGCGTTTGTGCTAGAAGACCCACTGACAGAAACCATATCCCCATTAACACAGGAACCTTCAATAATTTTAAGAGACAACGGATCTTCTATTTCACACTGTATAAGACGACGCATAGGACGAGCTCCAAATTGCGGCTCGTAACCTTTTTCTATAAGATATTTTCGCGCGGAGGGTCCAATTTTTATTGTAATATTTTTTTCTTTAAGACGTTCTGAAAGATCAGCAATTTGAATATCAAGAATTTGAGAAACTTCATCACGACTTAAAGCAGTAAAAACTACAATATCATCAACTCGGTTTAAAAGTTCAGGACTCATAATTTTTTTGAGCTCTGTTATTGAATTAAACTTAATATCTTCATAGTCTAAAAGTCCTTCTTTTTTTTCTCCAAACCCAAGCGTACTATCGTAGCTTATTTCTCGTGCGCCAGCATTACTAGTCATAATAACAAGAGTATTTTTAAAATTAACTGTATGACCTAGACCATCTCGTAACTCGCCTTCTTCTAATATTTGTAATAATAAATTAAAAACATCAGAGTGTGCTTTCTCAACTTCATCAAGAAGAACAACCGAATAGGGTTTTCGCCGAACTTGCTCTGTTAACATTCCTCCATCTTCAAAGCCAATATAGCCAGGAGGGGCTCCTACAAGCCTACTTGCATTATGTTTTTCCATAAAATCACTCATATCAACACGGATGAGAGCATCTTCAGAACCAAACAAGAAAGTAGCTAATGTTTTTGCCAATAATGTTTTACCAACACCAGTGGGCCCAAGAAAAACAAATGAACCGAGAGGTCTTTTAGTCGATGATACCCCTGCACGGCTTCTTCGTACGGCTGCAGAAATCAACGAAACAGCTTCATCTTGCCCAATGACCATTTTATGAATTTCTTTTTCCATATTTGCAAGTCGAACAACTTCGTTTTCTGTAAGTTGTTCGGATGGAATACCTGTTATATCAGAAATTACAGAGCCAACATCATGTAAAGTAATATCTGCTGTCGGGGAGTTTTTGCAACTTTCACTCCCAATGCGTATAGACTCACGGCGAAGTTGTTCTAGCTCATCTCTCATTTCAGCGGCACCTTCATAATCTTGTTCTTGCACATATAGTTTTTTTTGCTCTGTAAGATCTTTAATTTTCGTCTCAATTTTTTTTAACATTTCAGGCCGAGCCTCAAATTGCAAATCTATTTTTTTTACTGCTCCACATTCATCAAGAAGGTCTATTGCCTTATCAGGCAAAAACCGATCTGTTAGATACCGATGGGAATAGGTAACTAAAACATCTAAAACTTCATCACTATATCGGACTCCATGAAATTTTTCATAGCGATCTTTTATACCGCTTAAAATTTCACGTGTTTCTTTTAAAGAAGGTTCGTTTACAGTAATTGGTTGAAAACGTCGCTCAAGGGCACCGTCTTTTTCAAAATATTTTCGGTATTCTTTTATAGTTGTAGCTCCAATACATTGTAATTCACCACGTGACAAAGCTGGTTTTATCATATTAGAAGCATCCATGCTTCCTTCTGAACCACCAGCACCTATCATTGTATGAATTTCATCTATAAAAAGTATAATTTTTTTTTGTTCTTTTATTTCTTTCATTATTCGCTTTATACGCTCTTCAAATTCTCCCCGATATTTTGTACCTGCAATAACCAAGGCTAAATCTAACACAAGAACGCTTTTGTCCATGAGCCCTGCAGGAACACGACCCGCAGCAATGTTCAACGCAAGCCCTTCTACTATTGCCGTTTTACCAACACCAGGCTCTCCTATTAATACGGGATTGTTTTTGGTACGGCGAGAAAGAATTTGTTCTATACGACGGATTTCACGTTTACGGCCAATAACAGGATCTAATTCTTCATCACGAGCTGCTTTAGTTAAATCGCGGCTAAATTCAGCAAGAATAGATTCATTTGGGTTTCTTTTTCTTGCATTTCTTGCAGAACCCATAAATGATTGCTGTGACTTTTGAGATTCAAACAACTGAGCAAAACCCGCCGCCTGATTAGAAGAATTTTTTTCTTCTAAAGCAGATGATTTTATGTTTAAACCAACAGCAACAATAGCACTTCTTACATCTTCTATTGATATATCAGCCTCTTTAAAAAAATGATAACTTATACTTTGTTCTTCATGGATAATGCCAAGAAGTATATGCTCTGTCCCAACATAGTCGCGACGCATAGAGCGTGATTCTATAGCTGCTGTGTCTAAAACGTTACGAAGCCTACGGCTTGGCAAAATCTCTGCAAATCCATGCACATGAGATCGAGGCTGAACTGTTTGTTCAAGAGCAAGCTGATAGGTAAGGACATTTATTTTTAAATATTGCAAAGCTGCAAACCCAAGACCATCAGCAGTTTTAATCATAGAAAGCATAACATGCTCAGGTAAAATTTGCCCTGACCCTGTTTTCCGTCCTTCTGCTTGAGAATCTACTGCTAATAATTTTTGAGCACGTGGTGAAAGTCCTTTCATTTATTTCTCCGTTTGAACAATTGTGAGTGGTTCACACGCTTCTTGCAAAACAAGTGAGCGTAGGCGACGCACTTTCTGTTCTTCTGTTTTAATATCTGGTTCAAAATTTAAAGCACCGCTTTTATTTACAAAAGCAAGGTGCGCTGACCGAAGGCGATACAATAAACTACAAAAATCTGCACTGCTAAGCCCCTGTAATAATCCACAATCACAACCCCATTTTAAACGCGATACCACATCTATTGCTTCTCTCTCATCCATTAGCCGACAATATAATACTTGAGAATACGCACGAAAAACAGAATCTTTAAGTGATGTTTCCATCTTAGATATTACAGTTTTGCGAGCCTTACGTTCGTACTCTAGAGCTTGTTCGGCAGCGTCTTTTAATAAAGAAAGTTGGTCTTCCTCTTTTAATGGTATTGCTGTTCCAGTGCTGACCAAATAATAATTTCCAAGCGCTGCTGCAGAACCATTTATTGTATGCGTCTGGTTCCCTGGACCGTAGGAAGCTCGTACAGCAATACTTTTTTTTGAAAATGACTTAAAAAGCTCTTCTAAGCCATCTACCACCCCAAGCGAGGGTAAATGGACAGCAACAGATACCTTCATACCAGTACCAGTATCATTTAATGATGCGGTCAAATAGCCAAATTCAACCGATGCAGCAAACTGCAAAGTTTCTTGCAGTTTATCATCGATAGACTTTGCCAAACTGTACGCCATATTTGGATCACAACCTGATGCAAATGAGGCAATACGCAGGTGGTCATAATAGTTTACAAGACAAGTGGTTTTGCCATCTGAACTTACCACCAAGCCAGCATCTTTAGTTTTGGTAATTTGAGGCTCAATAACACCTCTTTCTATAAGAATGTTTTGGCCCATAGGTTCTAACCCAGAAATGGGAAGGGTTTGAAAACCTTCGACTGCTGTTGACAAAAAAGCGTCAAATACAAGTGATTGTACCTTAACACTGTCATCTTGTTTATACTGTGCAGGAAAAGGGAAATTGACAAGGTTCCGTGCTAATCTAACACGAGTAGACAAAATTACATCATTTTCGGCCCCTGATTCTGAGTACCAAGCACCAAAAGATACATCAGCTTTATTCATTCCGTTTATCTCCACAATTTGAATGACTATCAGCAAACGAAGCATTGGTGTACGCCCCTGTATCAAGTACCTTTAAAAAGTCACGATACATTGCCGCTTTTTCGTAATTTTCGTTTTTTACCGAGTCAGCAAGCTTGTTTTGTATAGCAATGCGATCTGTCATTACTGACCTAAAATGATGTAATTTTTTTGGCATTGAGCCAGTATATGGTAAATCTCTGTTTTTCTTTAAGAACATTTCAGTAATTTCATCTTTAAAGGCGATATAACATTCTGGACAACCGATATTACCAGTTTTCATAATCGTTTCAAGTTTATGAGTACATGCATAACAATTTTTTTTAGGCCTACCTAATTCTTTTACAAGCGCACCAAGCGATTTGGCTAGTAATGCTCCTTCAGCATTTAAACCTCGCTCTTTTGCACATTTTGCACAGAGATGAATTTCTTTTTTTTCACCGTTTTGAGATTGTGTTACAAAAAGCACAGCTTCTCTACGGCCGCAAATATCACAAAGCATTTTATTTTTCCCTAGTAAACCTTTATTCTTTATTCTATGTAAGTTTACTACATTTTTCTAAAAATTGACAGCGGCTTTTCACGCCCTGCCTTAACAGATGGAATCAAAGAGACAATCATGGACAAAAAGATTGTCCCGAATGCAACCATTAAAAGTTCCTTAAATGGTATATATATCGGTATTGACTCAAGATAATATGCCGGGTTTAATAATTCAACAGGGACATACTGTGTTCCACCTATTAAAAGATACAAAAAATTTGCACAAACGTTAACTATTTTTTCAATAAAAGTAAAAATTTCATTCACATTAACAGAACAAAGCAAACCAAGAGGCAATCCTATCAGTACGCCACCCATACCACAAAAGGTACCACATAAAACAAAAGCTGTAGTAATACCAGCATTTGAAGCTCCAATACTTTTTAAAATAGCTATTTCACTGCGACGCTCCATAACAACCATAACTATAGCCGATGATATATTCACTGTTGCAACCAGCAATATTAAAAACATAATAAAAAGCAATAAAATTCGTGTTGATGAAAAATTGTCATATTGACTCGTATTAAGCTGATCCCATGGAAACAAAACCCAGTTATTTTTAAGCAATTTATTAATATTTGAAACCGTTTTATAAAAATCTTTACTAAATGCGTCATCTGTTTCAAGACCTATTTTACTATTAAAACGAGAGCCTGTTAAAAATTCTATTCCACTTTCTAAAGGAACAAAAACCCATAAAGCATCTATTTCTTCATACCCTGAAGAAACTATGCCTGAGACTTCAAATGTTTTTACCTTAGGTATAATTTTTCCATTTACAGTTGTTTTTGCACCAATAAGACGAATATAATCACCAACATGTACCCCTAACTCTTCTGCTATTTTTTTACCTATAACAGCACTATTAGATTTAGAAAAAGCTGCCTCTCCTTCTATAATTTCAAGATACTGTCTAAAGGAATCATTTTCTGTAAACAACCTATTATTCACTGCCCTAATCTGTGCACCACTACGACCATTTTTTCCAGCGGCAAGTGCAGTACCAGAGACTTCAATAAAAGCACCACTCACTGCCGATTCTTTTTGCACACTATCACGAACATCTGTCATTCTATCTATGTGTGATTCAATAGAAATATGCTCTATTGAATCTGATAAATATGCAGCAGCATGAAAACTTGAAAGTCCAACCATACGGGCTGTTATGCCTTCTATCATACCATCTGCAACTGTCTGTACAACTACTAAAGGTACCAAGGACAAAGCAATACAAAAAATAGCGCCAAGCAAGCTGCGTCTCCCTGTAGATTTTTTTTCAGTGGGAGGATTGAGAAGTTTTGTAGCATACCAAAACGATGATTTAAAATTCATAGCTAACCAGCTGTCCATTCACTATTTTATAACTTACATCTCCTCGGGCTGTTAATGCTGTTTCATGAGTTACCATAACAATTGTTTTTCCGTATTTTTCAACCATAGTAAATAATAAATCACTAATAATTGCTCCATGCTTTGGATCAAGGTTACCTGTAGGCTCATCAGCTAAAATGAGCTTTGGATCATTTACTAACGCTCGCGCAACTGCAACGCGTTGACGCTCTCCTCCAGATAGCTGACTAGGTAGGTGATAAAGCCGGTCTTCAAGACCCACATCAAACAAAAATTCTCGTGCTCTTTGCGAAGCTTTTTTTTTAGTTGTTCCACCCATATACAATGGCAACATAACATTTTCTATGGCTGTAAAATCTTTTAAAAGATAATGAAATTGAAAAACAAGTCCCAAATAACGCGAACGATATTCGGTAAGTTCGTCTTCATTTAAGTGAGCAATATTGTAAGGCCCAACATGAACATTGCCTGATGTGGGAGCATCCAAACCACCAATAATATTCAACAAAGTACTTTTTCCACAACCACTTTCACCAAGAACAACAACCTTTGTTCCTTCTTTAACACTCATATTTAAATTTTCAAGAATTGTAAGGGGTTCACCTGCTCCATGAAATGTTTTAAACAGGTTTTCAATTTTTATTAGATTATTCATCGCGCAGCACCTCCGCTACAGAAAGTTTTAATATATGACGACTGGCAAACCATGAAGCTATAACAGCTGCTAGTACACCAAAAAGCGTAATAAGGGCCGTCTCGGCAAATCGTGCTTGCGCTGGAATTTTTGCATAATAACGTAACATAGAATTTTCTGAAACCCAAGAAGAATTTAAAGGGTTTACCAGCATAGTAAAAAAATATTGGACATAGTAACTAATATCTGCAATTAGTTCAAACACCTTATCCATACGAACACTTAATAACAAACCAAGTAAAAGTCCCGGAACAGCTCCACCCAGTCCTATTCTAAAACCTTGTACTAAAAAAATTCGTTGAATGTTCTTTTTTGAAGCCCCGAGGGCTGAAAGAACTGAAATTTCTTCGCGGCGTTCATAAACAATTCTGCGCATGCTATTAAAAATATTTACTGCAACAACTATAAATATTAAAAAAACTAGCATCATAAGCATGTTTTTTTCTATACGAAGGGCCCCAAAAAAGGATCGGTTATATTTTTGCCATGATTCAAAATCACTATTTAAAATCTTTGTTTTATTAAACTTTGTTTGCATCTGCGCAATATAATGAGCAGCATTGTCTGGATCAAAAATTTTTATCCCATACACAGGTTTTTCTGATTCACCTAAAAGTTGGGCACTATCATCTAGTCGCAAAAAAGCAAAGCTTTTGTTTATTTCTGAAAAAGAACAGGAGAAAATACCGGATACTCGTACATTTCTGTTTTCTGCAAACAAATCTACTCCAGAACCACCACTCATAGCAAGTAAATTAATTGTATCACCAGGATGCACTCCAAGAGATCGGGCTAATGCAGAACCTAAAAC